>JAQGJI010000181.1 GCA_028290685.1 Devosia sp.
CGTCGGTATTCATCACGAAAAACGGGTCCGAATGGATCATCGGCAGCGCCCGCTTCACCCCGCCTCCGGTGCCCAGCAAACGCTCCTCCCGGCTGACCTTCAGCAGCCCGCCGAAATGGGCCAGCAGTTGGTCGGCCCGATAGTGCGCATTGGCTGTAAACCGCTGTGCACCTTCGGCTTTTGCAGTCGCCATGATGCGCTCGATCAATGGCACCCCTGCCACGGGCACCAGCGGCTTGGGCAGTGTTTCCGTGATTGGCCGCAGCCTTGTACCCAGCCCCGCCGCCAGCAGCATCACATCGGGGAATCGCTTGTTTTCACTCATGCCTGAATAAGACCGGGCGCCCCCTGCCTTGTCTAGTCCGCTGGCCGGCTCGCCCACTCCACAAGACTTGCAAGGCTCACAAAGGGAATACCCGCATGCTCGCTCAACCCGGATGCACAAGTGCTCACGGTCGAGACCCCCAGCGTGCATCCAGCGGGAATATCGCTCCGCACGAACCGTGTCGCATGGGCGTTAAGTTCCGGGAAAAACAAGCCTTTATCTCCCGCGTAACCGCAGCAGCTGACCGAGCTCAAGACCGCTATTTCGCTGGCACAGGCCCGCGCAATCGCCTCGGTCATGGGCTGCTCGGCCAACCTTTGGGCGGAACAGTTATGGTGCACCGCCACCACGGGAAGCTGTCGCGCGATGCTCACACGCGTTAACACATGGGTAACGATGAACTGCGCCGAATCAAGAACCGGTGCATCACCGGGGAAGTCGCGCAGATGTTTGGCGCAGGTCGAAGCGTCGGTCACGATGCTGAGCCGCCCCGCATCGGAAAGGGCGGACAATTCCCGGCTGAGCTCGCCCCCCACGCGCCCGGCGTCCTGGGCAAAGCCCTTGGACTGCCATGGCTGCCCGCAGCACTGCCCGTTCAGGTGCTCCGGCACAATCACCTCAAAACCGGCGCGTTCCAGCAAAGCCAGCATGGCCTGGGGCCCGGCCAGCAGATCGTGCCTGGATTCGGGCGCCCCAAACATCCGGCTGGCACAGGATGGGAAATAAACCACCGCTGGACGCCCGCTTTGCGCAATCGGCACCGGAAAGCCGCTCTTGCGCGGGTCCTGCCGATTGTCGCGCGCCTTGGGCGCGCCCGGCCCACTCCGCAGCGCTCGCGACAGGCGCGGCACACGCTCACCGCTCAGCCGGCGCGCCGCGTCCGTCATGGCCTCCACGGCTGCTGCCGGCACGATTGTGCGCGCCGCATCTGCCAGGGCCACCCCACCGCGCATCATGGTTTCCACCGCACCGCGATGATCGGCCGCAAAGCCGGCCACAGACCGGGCCGTACCACCCCGCCGCCGCCCGCGCTCGCCCATGATCATCGTGCCGGTTTCAATCCCCACCGGGCAGCGCGTGGAACACATGTTGCAGGCCGCACAGGTATCAAGCCCGGGATACTGGAAATCGGCGTCCAGCTGGCTGAGCCGCGCCGGGTCCTCGCCGCTGGCCCGCAGCCGCTCCCGCTCCCGCGTCACGGCAATGCGCTGGCGCGGCGACAGGGTCATGTGATGGCTCGGGCAGGCCGGTTCGCAAAAGCCGCACTCGATACAAAGGTCCACCAGTTCGTCGGCCAGCGGCATGACCTTGAGGTTCTTGATATGCACATGCGCATCGGCGTTGAGCAGGACGCCCGGGTTGAGCAGCATCTCAGGATCGAACAAGGCCTTGATTCGGCCCATGATGGCATAGGCCTTGGGGCCCCATTCGGCTTCCACGAACGGCGCAATTGCCCGTCCCGTGCCATGTTCGGCCTTGAGCGAGCCGCCATATTGCACCGACACCAGCTGCGACAGGTCCTGGGAAAACCGGTCGAACTTTTCCGCCGAGCCGGGCTTGGAGAAATCATCGCTCATCTGGAAATGCAGATTTCCGGCCAGCGCGTGCCCGAAGATGATGGCGTCCTCATATCTATGCGCGTCCAGCAATTGGCGCATGTCGAGCACGAACTCGGCAAGCCGCTCGATCGGGGCCGCCACGTCCTCGGTGAGCATGGACGTGCCCTTGGGCCGCGCGGCCCCGCCCGAGGCGAAAAAGCCTTTCCGAATGTCCCACAGGGCGTGACTGCGCTGCTCGTCGGTGGAAAAATCGACATGAGTGGCGCCGTGGCGCTCCAGCAGGTCCATCGCCCTTGCCGTTTCGCTGGCAAGGGTCGCCGCATCGGGGGCGGTGACATCGATCAGCACCGCCGGGGAATTGTCCGTGAGCCAAGGCAACAGGGGCGCCATGGGCACCAGATGTTCCACTGTCTGGAGCGCGCGCCGCTCGATATATTCGGCGGCCGTTATGCCCGTCGTCACCTGTACCCCGCCATTGGCCATCTCGATGATGGCCCGGCCCGCCGACTGCGGATCGGGAAACGGCACCAGCGCCGTTGCCTTGTGCGGATGCTCGGGAACCGTGTTGTAGGTCACCTCCGACACAAAGCCGAGCGTGCCTTCCGAACCCACCATCAGATGGATCAGGATATCGAGCGGGTCATGATAATCGACCAGTGCGTTGAGCGAATAACCCACCGTGTTCTTGATCCGGTATTTGTGCCGGATCAGCGCCGTAAGGGCTTCATCCGCCATCACTTCGCGGTGCAGCTGGGCAAGGCCATCCAGCATCTCCGCATGGCTGACCCGGAATGCATCGCGGCTCGCAGCGTCGCCGCTGTCGAGCATGGTGCCGTCGGTCAGCACGATCCGCAGGCGCGCCATGGTGTGGTAAGTGTTCTGCGCCACCCCGCAGCACATGCCCGAGGAGTTATTGTTCACCACGCCGCCGATCTTGCAGGTCGCCTGCGAGGCGGGATCAGGGCCGAGTTTTTTATTGAACGGCTTCAGCGCCCGGTTGGCCTGGGCCACGATGATCGCGGGCCCCAGCGTGATCTGCTCGGCGCCCGGATGGATGTCGAGCTTGCGCCAGCCATCCCCCAGAACGGCCAGAACCCCATCGGTTACCGCCTGCCCCGACAGCGACGTGCCGGCGGCCCGGAACGTGATCGGCAGGTGTTCCGCGCGCGCCGCGGCCATAACCGCGCGCACCTCGTCTTCGGAATTGATGAACACCACCGCTGCCGGGATCAGCCGGTAGGAACTGGCATCCCCGCTCCAGGCATAGGTCATCAACGGATCGGTAAACATCCGTCCTTTGATTTGGCCCTTGAGGCGGGCGACAACCCGTTCACCGGAAGCCTGCCGGTCGGGATGGGCGGCGGTTTGCTGGGTCGAGGAAACAAGAACTTGCTGCATTCCAGCTAACTAACATGTTAGCTGCGCCGGCAAAAGCCACAACTCACTCACAATGTCATCCCGGCGCCGGCCGGGATGACACCTTGGTGGTGAACCCGCAAGGCTCAGATATCCACGTCCGGCTCGCCCAGCGCCTCGATATCGGCCGCGGCCTTGCGCAGGATGTCCGCAGCCTGGCGCTGCTGATCCTGGCTGGCCGTGCGCACCTGCTTGATGGCAGTCTTCAAGGCGCGCCGCGCATCGTTGAGTTCAGGGACCACGTCCCTGAGGTCGCGGTCGGCCGGCTCGCTGCTCTGCTGCTGCCAGAACCCCGCACCGCGCTGGTCGCGGCGCTGCCCGTCCCCGGCCTCATCCTGGCTGCGGCCAAACGGCCAGTCGGCTCTGGCAAATTCGCGAAACCGGCTCATCTGCTCGCCGGCCTTGGCCAGAAACGACAGCGTAGATTCGATGGCCTCGCGATTGTCCGCCAGATGCGACCGGCCCTGGGGGGTGATGGTATACAGTCTTTTATTACCCTCGCTCTGGGAGGTCACATAACCCGCTTCTTCCAGAAACGTCAGCGCCGGATAAACAATGCCGGGGCTCGGCGCGTAAAAACCGCCAGACTTTTCCTCGACCGCCTTGATCAGATCATAACCATGGCGCGGTTGCTGCTCGATCAGATAAAGCGCCACGAGCCGCAGATCACCGGCGGCCAGCATGCGCCCGATGCGAAAATTACCGCCCATATTGCCCCAGTTCTCGCCGCTCTCCATGCCGGCGGCGAGGCGCCCCCACCCCCGGCGCGCCATCGCCTCCATGCGCCGCCAATTGGGCTCGCTCCCTCTCCAGTAACTGCTCATGATGTGTCTCCGATATATCTTGTATGCCGTTGAGCAAAGGTCGGTACGCGCCTGATCGATTACAAGATATATCTTTGGATTGATCTTTACCCGGCGTCAGCCAAACAAAAACCCCCGTGCAGCAGCACGAGGGTACCCATCAAAGCCATGAGACAGTATGCGGCTAGGCGGCGTTGCTGTCAGGCGCCGCTCTGTCGAACTGCCCGTGCTTGCGGAAGCGCCACATATAGGTGGGCAGGATGGTGTCCATCGATGTCGGGGTGATGCCGAAGGCCGCGAAGGTGCGCTTTTCCGCGATCGCAGCCTCGGACACCGCATTGTCGACGCCGAGCAGTTCCACCTGATCGGAGGTCAGCAGGGGCGGAAACGGCAAAAAGGAAAAGGGCAGCGCCATCAGCTTTGCAAGGCCTGCCGGCAGCGCCAGAAGGGGACGATTGCGCTGGGTTTCGCGGTTCACCCGCTCCATCAGGGCGCGGTAGGTTTCCACCTGCGGCCCGCCCAGCTCATAAATGCGCCCGCTCCTGACCAGCCCTTCGGCAGCCATGGCGATCGCCTGGGCAACGTCGCCCACAAACACAGGCTGGAACCGCGTTTCCCCCCCAATAAGCGGCAGCACGGGAAAATAACGGGCCAGCGTGCCCATGAGGTTGAAGAACCCGTCATCGGGCCCGAACAGCACCGATGGCCGGACGATGACGGCGCTTGGAAAAGCCTCAAGCACGCCGCGCTCGCCCGCCAGCTTGCTGTCGGCATAAGCGCTGACATCGGCTGCCCTGTCCACGCCCAAGGCCGACATATGAACAAAATGGCTGGCGCCCAGCCGCTTTGCTGCCTCCGCGATCATGGTCGCGCCGCGGTTGTGAACAGCCGCAAAGGTCTGCTCGCCGCGCTCATAGCCCACCCCGACCAGATTGACGACGATGTCGGCCCCGGCGATGGCCCGCTCGATCGATGCCAAATTGCGGATATTGGCCTGGATCCGGACCACCTGGCCGACCCCCCCGCCCAGCAGCGTGACATGGCGCGCCAGATTGGGCCGGCGTACGGCAATCCGCACGCGGTGGCCGCGCTGTGCCAACTCCTGCACCACCTGGGTTCCAACAAAGCCCGACCCGCCGAAAACGGTCACGAGCTTGGGTTCGAGGCTGTTCATGGAAGGCTCCGGCGATGGGTAAATTGTTTCCGCTTCTATCGCATGGCCGCCGCGGCTGTCGAGGCCCGCACCACCGAATCAGCCTTCACTCAGCGCCCGCGCCTGTTCGCCTTGTGTTCCGGAACAGGGCGCGGGGCGCGCCGTGACCCACAACAAAGCAACATCTCCCTGCCGCCGATCTTACGCTCCGCAGCGGCGCTGGCCATCCGCGGTTGTCCCCGTTCGCCACCCACAAAAATCGACCGCCGGTTCTGGCGTGCTTGAGGTATCGCGGCCCTTGGGCGGCCCGGACGGCAAGGGCCTGGATCTTCGTGGCAACGGCCATCACATGCAGGGTGGAGCACCGCTCAAGCGCGGCGCAAACCCGCATCGGGACGGCGCAAACCGGTGAGCACCTGCCCTGCTGCAAGAAAGGTGCAAGAAAGCCGATTGACATCGGTGTGTCCTGCCCCTAGTTACAGCCCGCCTGCCCAGATGGCGGAATTGGTAGACGCGCACGGTTCAGGTCCGTGTACCGCAAGGTGTGGAAGTTCGAGTCTTCTTCTGGGCACCAGATTTAGTGGACCCCGGCTGCGATGAAAATCGCAGCCGGGGTTTTCTGTTGGGGGCAGGCAGCACCGCGCCTGTTCTGCACCATTGCCCCGTCCACCACGCCCCCGGCACGCTGCAGCGCACCGTGCGGGCATGACGCCGCGGCCGCAGGGCAAGTGCGAACGATCCATTCAACCAGCAAACCGGCCATCCCGGAGCGATGCGGCGCAAACGCCTGCTCCGGGGCTCGACGCTATCCGGGGGGAATACCCCCGGAGGGGCCACCAGGGTGCAATGCTCGACAGCCCTTAAGCCTCGAACATCTTTTTGAGCTTGTCGAAGAACCCGCCGGAGGTGGGGCTGGTTTCCTCGGTTTCGAGCCGGGCGAATTCCTC
>JAQGJI010000202.1 GCA_028290685.1 Devosia sp.
AGGTGGTGCTGCGGCCCGAGGGCAATACCAGGCTGATGGGGCTTTATCGCTCGAGCGGCACCTGGTGTACGCAGTGCGAGCCGGAAGGCTTTCGCCGCATCACCTATTATCTGGACCGGCCGGACAACCTGGCGGTGTTCAAGGTGCGCATGACAGCCCCGATCGAGAGTGCGCCAGTGCTGCTGGCCAATGGCAATCTGGTGGAAAAGGGCGATGCCGGCGCCGGGCTGCATTATGCGGTCTGGGAGGACCCTTTCCCCAAGCCCGCTTACCTGTTTGCGCTGGTAGCGGGCGATCTGGGCTCGATCAGCGACAGCTTCACCACCGCATCGGGGCGCAAGGTGGCGCTGGCGATCTACTGCACGCATGGCAAGGAACAACAGTGCCTGTGGGCCATGGACAGCCTCAAGCGCTCCATGGCCTGGGACGAAAAGCGCTTCGGGCGCGAGTACGACCTCGATATCTTCAACATTGTGGCCGTGAGCGATTTCAACTTCGGCGCGATGGAGAACAAGGGCCTCAACATCTTCAACGACAAGCTGGTGTTTGCGCAGCCCGAGACCGCCACCGATGGCGACTATGAAGGCATCGAGCGAGTCATCGCCCATGAGTATTTCCACAATTGGACCGGCAACAGAATCACTTGCCGGGACTGGTTCCAGCTTTGCCTCAAGGAAGGGCTGACGGTTTATCGCGACCAGGAATTCACCTCCGACGAGCGCAGCCGGGCGGTGAAGCGCATTTCGGACGTGGTAACGCTGCGCAGCGCCCAGTTCCCCGAGGACGGCGGACCGCTGGCTCACCCCGCCCGGCCCGACCAGTATCGCGAGATCAACAATTTCTACACAGCCACGGTCTACGAAAAAGGCGCCGAGATCGTGCGCATGCTGGCGACGCTTCTGGGGGAAACCGGGTTCCGCAAGGGCATGGATCTCTACTTCGAGCGGCACGATGGCGAGGCAACGACGATTGAAGCGTTCCTCGCGGTTTTTGCCCAGGCCAATGACATCGACCTGGAGCCGTTCAAGACCTGGTACCTGCAGGCCGGCACGCCACGGCTGACCGTGCGGGACAGCTACGACGCCGCAAGCCAGACCTATAGGCTCAAGCTCACCCAGAGCACCGCGCCGACGCCGGGGCAGCCAAACAAGCAGCCGCTGGTGCTGCCAATCAAATTCGCCCTGATCGGACCGAACGGCCACCCCATGGGCTGGAGCGACGTCTCTGGGGCCGAAATCCGCGACGAGATGATCGTGCTGGACAGTGCGGAGGCCGAAGTGAGCTTCTCCGGCATAGCCAACAGGCCGGTACCGTCGCTGCTGCGCGGGTTTTCGGCGCCGGTCAATCTCGATACGACCCTGACGCAAGACGACCGCTTGTTTCTGGCAAGCCATGACAGCGACCCGTTCAACCGATGGCAGGCATTGCAGGATGTCGGCATGACGCTGGCGATCGAGGGGGTTCAGGGCAAGCGGTGGAGCGAGACGGATATTTCGTCGTTTGGCGACGCCTTTGCGCAGACTTTGGCCAACAACACGCTCGATGATGCATTCAAGGCGCTGGCCCTTTCGCTGCCCGCAGAGGCGCAGATTGCCCGCACGATCGGCCGCGATGTCGATCCCGGGCGTATCCACGAAATCCGCGACGCCCTGCTCAAGGCGGTGTTTGGCCCACATGCCGACGCGATGATGGCTGCCTATCACCGGCTGGCCAGCGATGAACCCTACAGCCCCGACGCCGCCAGCAATGGCCGACGGGCGCTGCGCAACAGGCTGCTCGGCATTCTGGTTGCCTGCGGGGCCACGGGAGCCCCGGACCTGGCGGCGCGGCAATATGCCGGTGCAACCAACATGACCGACCGGCTCGCCGCGCTTGCGGTGAGCGCAAGCGCATGGACGGCCCAGGCCCCTGCCCTGCTGGCAGATTTTCGCAGCCGGTTTGCGGCCGATCCGCTGGTGCTGGACAAATGGCTGGCCGTCACTGCAAGCGTGCCGCAGGATGGCGTGATCGAGCGCCTGCGAGCGGTGCTGGCGGAGCCGGGCTTTCCCAGAACCAATCCCAACCGCCTGCGCTCCCTGGTGGGCTCGTTTGCCCTGGGCAATCCGACGCAGTTCGCCCGGCCCGATGGCGCAGGCTTCCGATTCGTCGCCGAATTCGTGCGCGAAGTGGACTCCATCAATCCACAGGTGGCGGCCCGGGTTCTGACCGGCTTCCGCATCTGGCCAATGCTTGAAAAAAACCGCCGGGACACTGCCCGATCGGTGCTTTTGGACCTGCAGTCGGGAGGAACACTCAGCCGCAATACGGCCGATATCCTGACCCGCATGCTCGCAGAATAATGGGGATAAGCTGAAACATTTTTTCTCGCCCTCTAAGTGATTCAGAGGACTCGGATTTTGCCCCGCGCCCGGTCCACCCGCCCGATGGGGGTATGGACACGGGGGCGCGGCTGATTCATTGTTCGTTAACAACGTTTGGGTCGGGGCGGCCATTATTCTAATGGAGAAATTCATGCGGTCGGCGGAGCTATCCGACGCCGGTGCCGAAGGATTCGGTGTGGGCAAGGGCGCAACGAAATCGGCGGGTGCCAAGGCGAACTCCCGTGGGGTCCTTCGCCGATCCTTTCGCAACATGATTTCGCCGATCACCGCTGCAGTGGCACTCACCTCGGTGCTTTGCGCCACCTTGTTCGTTATCTACGATACCGCCCGCACGCTTGAGCAATCCCAAACGCCAGCAGCCCGGAACGGCTCTGTTCTGACTTCTTCGGCCAGATCGGTGGAGCCCGGGCCCGCTTCAGCCGCAGTCAGCTTTTCAGCACAGCGCCTGGCGGCAGTGACACCGGCCAGCCTGATCTCGCTCGAAGGCTCGCCTTTGGCTGCCAGCACCCTGCGCCAGCTCATCCCCCTGAGGGCAGATGCCGGCATTGCCAGTCCAAGCTCCTCGGGGGGCGCCTGGCCCGGCATAGCGCAACGCGGCGCCATAGCGTTCGCGCTGGCAGGACTGCTGACGCTTCTGACCTGGCGCCCGCGCAGGGGCGGCATGCCGGACAAGCAGCAGCGCCGCAATTACCGCACGCTGGCCTCGGCCATTCCCATGGGAGTTGCCTGCTGGACCCATGCAGGCGAACTGGTCGTGTGCAACGAGCAATACAGCGAACGGCTCGATCTGGGCAGCAAGCCGGTCAGCTACCACCAGGTGGTCAAACGCCTGATCGCCGGTGGCTACATGAAAGTGCTCAACGATGACGACAACAACCGGCTGCTGGAGCTGCACCGCAAGGATGGTTCCTGCCTGCTGATCGATGAGCGTCCGCTGGACGACGGAAATTTCATGACGCTGGTGAGCGATGTCACCGAGCGCAAGAAAACCGATACCCTGCTCAACGCGATCCGCGAAGAGCAGCGGCTGCTGGCCCGGCGCTATCACGAGGAAAAGCTCAAGGCGGAAGCCGCCAGCCGTTCCAAGACCAATTTCCTGGCCCATCTCAGCCATGATATCCGCACCCCGCTCAACCATATAATCGGCTTTGCCGAACTGATGCGCCAACAGACTTATGGCCCGCTGGGGGATGCGCGCTACGTGGACTATGTGCAATCGATAAAGACCTCGGGCGAGCACTTGCTGGCCTCGTTCGCAACCATTCTGGACCTGGCCGAGATGGAGAGCGGCCAGAAAGTGTTGCGCAGCGATCCGGTTGCGATCGATCAGGTCATGGCCAGTGTCGTCCAGCGCTTCCGCAGCCAGGCGGACCGCGCCGGCATATCCTTTCAGCTGGGCGAGGCCTGCGGCGCTATCGTTCACGGCGACCGGCTTGGGCTTACGCGAATGGTGGCCAATATCATCGATAATTCGCTGCGGTTTACCCAGGCGGGCGGACGTATCACCCTGGCCGGGTTTGCGGCCCGCGACGGCGTCGTCATCGAGATCACCGATACCGGCATCGGCATGGATGAAGAGCGCCTGGCAAGCCTGTCGCAGCCTTTCGCGCTGGGCGATGCGACCTT
>JAQGJI010000212.1 GCA_028290685.1 Devosia sp.
ACGATCTTGATGAAGACTATATGCTTCTCGAGCCCGCCCTCGATGTCGACCCGAGTGAACGGCTCGACTCCTTGTCGCCCGATGATGTGGACGCAATCAGCGCCATTGCCGGCGAAGATATCGACGCAGCCGACGATGATGAAGACGAGCTCGACGATGACCAGGCGGCATTAAGCGTGCTGGATGAAACCGAATGGGACGAGCAGGACGATTTCGACCCGAACAAGGGCGTGCACTAGCTCTCCGATTCGCCGCCACGGGCGTGGGCGCGCTGATTGGCGCGCCTGTCGTTGCTGCGCTTTGCAGAGAAGGCAAGGATAAGACTGATTGGTCTAGATTGCTGTGCGGGCGCGCAGGGCTTGGCTCAGCGTGCCCTCGTCGAGATAGTCCAGTTCTCCGCCGACGGGAACTCCATGGGCGAGGCGCGTAATCTTGGGAGCATCCTCGCCGAGCCGGTCCGTGATATAATGCGCTGTGGTTTGCCCCTCTACCGTCGCATTGACCGCCAGAACGATTTCGCTGAACTCATGGGCCCGCATCAGCAGGGCCTCAACGGAGATATCATCGGGGCCCACGCCATCGAGAGGCGACAGGACCCCACCCAGAACATGGTACTTCACCGCTCCAATACCCGCCCGCTCCAACGCCCACAGATCGGCCACATCCTCCACCACGATCAGCATGCCGCTCTCGCTTCGGCGCGGGTCCGCACAGATCAGGCAAGGGCTTGTCGTATCGATGTTGCCGCACACCTCGCAGGTGCGCACTGCCATAACCGCCCGGTCGAGCGCTGCCGACAGGGGGATCATCAACTGCTCTTTTTTCTTGACCAAATGCAACACGGCCCGGCGCGCCGATCGCGGGCCAAGCCCGGGCAGCCGCGCCAGCAGCTGGATCAATTGCTCGATCTCGGGGCCACCGTGCGCCATGCAGATCTAGAACGGAAACTTCATGCCGGGCGGAATGGGCAGACCTGCCGTCATTTCGCTCATGCGCTTTTGCATTTCGGCTTCGCTCTTGCTCTTGGCATCCTTGTGTGCGGCCACGATCAAGTCTTCCAGCACCTCGACATCGTCTTCCTTGAAGAGGCTCGGATCGATCCTGACTTGTTTGAGATCGCCCTTGCCCGAAAGCGATACGGTTACCATGCCGGCCCCCGAGCGGCCTTCGACCACGAGTTCTGCAAGTTCGGCCTGCATGGCCTCCATCTTGCTTTTCATCTCGCCGGCGGCCTTCATCATGTTCATGATGTCTTTCATTCGTCTTCCTCTTCAATTGGAACTGGCGGCACGTCGGGCAATGCGGCGGCTGCATCGTCGCGCACCGTGACATTGACCAACTTCGCGCCGGGGAAAGTATCCAGGATTGCCTTGACCAGCGGATCCTCATGGGCCGCTGCATGCGCGGCCTCCTTGCGCTGCTCCTGCTCCTGGCGCAGCGTCAGGCCCTGCGGCGGTTTGCTTGAAACATTGACTAGCCAACGCTGTCCGGTCCAGGCCTGCAGGCGGGCCGAGAGCGTAGCGATGATACCCGGATCGGTATCCTCAAGAAGGGCAACTTCGATCCGGCCCTGCTCGAACGAGACAGGTCGCATCTGCCCTTCCAGGGCGAGCCGCACAAGAACATCCCGCTTGGCTGCCGCCAGGGCAATCAACTCTTTGTAGCTGCCAATCGTTGCCAGGGCCGGCGCCGGCTGGGGAGCCGTGAACTGCTCTGACACCATCTCAGTGGGCATTGCGCTCGGGGCTTGAACGCGCAGGGCAGAGGAGCCGCCGGAAGAGGGGCGGGGCATGGCTTGCAATTGCGGCTGGGCAGGAGCGGACCCAGTTTGATTGGTCAGCTTGGCAATCAAATCGTCGGGAGTAGGCAAATCGGCGGCGTAGGCCAGCCGGATCAGCGCCATTTCGGCCGCTTGCAACCCATTGTTGGCGCGTGCCACTTCTTCATGGCCCTTGAACAGGATTTGCCATGCCCGGGTTAGCGCCCGCATCGGCAGCTTTCCGGCAAGTTCTGACCCTCGCTTGCGCTCGTCAGGGGTCAGCGACGCATCATCGGCAGCCGCTGGCACGACCTTGATGCGCGTAACCAGATGGGTGAAGTCGGCAAGATCGGCGATCATTGTTTGGGGGTCGGCGCCCAGATCATAAAGGGCGCGCATGGTCTGAATGGCATCCCCAATACGGCCATTCATCAGCTCTTCAAAAAGATCGATGATCCGCGCCCGGTCGCCCAAACCGAGCATGGCTTTGACAGTTTTTGCCGTTACTGCGCCATTGCCATGGGCAATGGCCTGGTCGAGCAAGGACAGATTATCACGGGCTGAGCCTTCACCCGCTCGCACGATCATGGCAAGCGCTTCTGGCTCGAAGCCAATGCCTTCCTCTCCCAGGATCGTTTCGAGATAGCCCGACATGATTTCGGGCGTGATCCGGCGCAGATCGAACCGCATGCAGCGGGACAGGATTGTTACGGGAACCTTGCGGATCTCGGTCGTGGCGAAGATGAATTTCACATAGGGCGGAGGCTCTTCCAGCGTCTTGAGCAAGCCGTTGAAGGCCGCCGTGGAGAGCATATGCACCTCGTCGATGACATAGACTTTGTAGGGCGCCGACGCCGGAGCGTATTTCACCGAGTCGATGATCTCGCGGATGTCGCCAATGCCGGTATTGGAGGCGGCGTCCATCTCGATGACGTCGACATGCCGCCCTTCGATGATGGCGCGGCAATGCTCGCCCTCCACTCGCAGATCAAGTGTCGGGCGCGGACCCGATGCGTCCTCATAGTTGAAGGCGCGAGCCAGGATGCGCGCCGTCGTGGTTTTCCCAACGCCGCGTACGCCCGTCAGGATAAAGGCATGATGAATACGGTTTTGGGTGAACGCATTGCCCAGGGTTTGCACCATCGCGTCCTGGCCAACGAGCGTGGTAAAATCGCGCGGCCGGTATTTGCGGGCAAGAACAAGATAGGGCGATACGGGAGCGTCAGCCATCCAGCCCTTCCATTCGCTGCGTCGTTGGGAATCTGCCTAGAGCCAGAGGCTCATGATAAGCACAAGTAGGAGGCTGGCAACGACCCGTGAAGGTCTCGTTGGGGCTGCTTCCTTCCGGACCTGACCCGGTTGGCGAGGAACACGTCCGCGCCAACCTCCCGATCCGCTATATGCGAACAAAATGGGGCAATGGCAAGGCCTCAACTGCACGATGAACTTCACATCCTCCTCGGCCAGCGGGCCGCGCCAAGCGTTGCACCACCAGATGAGCGGCTGTATCGATTTGTGCTTCCAAACTCGTGAACCGCCCCAAGCGCGTCACCCTTGCCCCCATGCCCCCGGCTGGGTATGCCCTTGGCAAGATTTCCGAATTAGGACGCCCGGGCAACGGGCCCAATACTGGAGAAGCCATTCATGGCCAAGCGCCGTCAAACTCCCTTGCGCACCTCGGTGCAGGATGTTGCTGCCACCAAGCTTGCCCCGTCCACCCCGCAGACCGAATCTGCCGCTTTCAGGCTGGCTTTTGCCGATGATGATTTCTTAACCTCGGAAGAAACACGCGGTATTCGCTTCCAACTGGAATACCTCAAGCCCGAAATCCGCATGCGGGAGGCGGGGATCAATTCAACGGTGGTGCTGTTTGGAGGGGCGCGCATTCCCGAGCCCGGCAAGCCCGCCTGGGCCGCGATGAACGAGACGCAAAAGGCCAATCTTGAACGGGCGTCGCGCTATTACGATGAAGCGCGTCGCTTTGCCCAACTCGCCTCGGAAACCTCTCGCACACTGGGCTACAAGGAATATGTCGTGGTCACCGGGGGCGGCCCGGGCGTCATGGAGGCCGGCAACCGCGGCGCTGCCGACATCGGCGCGCCGTCGATCGGGCTGAACATCGTGCTGCCCCACGAACAGGCTCCCAATGCCTTTGTTACGCCCGAGTTCAGCTTCAACTTCCACTACTTCGCTACCCGTAAAATTCATTTCTTGATGCGGGCGAAGGCCGTAGCCGTATTTCCAGGTGGCTTTGGCACGCTCGATGAGTTCTTTGAAACGTTGACGCTGGTGCAAACCGGCCGCATGGCCAAGATCCCGCTCCTGCTGTTTGGGGCCGAGTTCTGGGGCAAGGTCATCAACTTCGAAGCGCTTGCTGAAGCAGGCACGATCGCTCCGAGCGACCCGCAATTGTTCAACATTGTGGACTCGGCTGAAGAAGGCTGGGAGGTTGTTCGCCGCTTTTATGACTTGCCGGCAGGCGCACATGTCGTGAACCCGGTCTGAGACTGCACCCCGGACCTCTGGCGAGGTGCATTGCCTCAAGCACGATCGCGGTGCCACAATGAGTGCCCCAGGCGTTTTGCGCGGTGAATCGGAGGGTGTGGCTTGGAGATATTCAACCTTTTGGTGATCGGCAGCGGGCCGGCAGGGCGCCGGGCAGCCGTTCAGGGAGCCAAGCTCGGTAAGTCGGTGATGGTGGTTGAAAATCGCCTTCGGCTGGGCGGCGTTTCGGTTCATACCGGCACCATTCCTTCTAAGACGCTGCGCGAAACCGTGTTGAACCTGTCGGGCTGGCGCGAACGGGGCTTTTACGGGCTGTCGTACCGCGTCAAGAAGGACATCGAAGGCAAGGACCTGGGCGCTCGCCTGCGCATGACGCTCAACCATGAAATCGAGGTGCTCGAGCATCAGTTCGCCCGGAACGGCGTGCGCACCTTCGGGGGCATGGCCAAATTCCTCGACGCCAACCGTGTTTGCGTCACCGCGCCGGATGGGGATGAGACGGTTTTCGGTTTCGACCACGCCGTTATCGCCGTTGGCACGACACCCTATCGACCAGCCAATATCCCGTTCAACGATCACTCGGTGGTCGACAGTGACAGCCTTGTCAGCGAACCGCGCGTGCCGCGCAGCCTGACCGTGGTTGGGGCAGGGGTCATCGGCATCGAATATGCCACCATCTTCTCGGCGCTCGATGTGCCGGTCACGATCATCGAGCCTAAAGACACGATCCTTGATTTCATTGACCGGGAAATCATCGAGGAGTTTACCCATGATCTGCGCCAGCGCGGGATGACCATCCGCCTGGGTGCCAAGGTGGAAACGGTCGAACTGGACGAGCAGGGCTGGGCTGTGTCCACGCTTGCCGACGGGCGCCGCATGCGAACCGACATGCTGCTCTATGCTGCGGGGCGGTCAGGCGCGACAGCGGGCCTGGGCCTTGAAAACTGCGGTATTGTTCCAGTCGACCGCGGTCGCCTCAAGGTCGATCCAGTGACCTTCCAGACCAATGTGCGCAATATCTATGCCGCCGGCGATGTGATCGGATTTCCATCACTGGCCTCAACCTCGATGGAGCAAGGACGTATCGCGGCGCTGCATGCCTGTGGCGCTCCCATGCCGCCTGCGCCGCAGTTCTTCCCCTATGGCATTTACGCCGTTCCGGAAATCTCCACAGTGGGCCTGACCGAACAGGAAGTGCGCGCGCAAGGTATCCCGTACGAGAATGGCGTTGCCCGCTTTCGCGAGACCTCCCGCGGTCACATCATGGGTCTGCAATCGGGCATGATGAAGATGATTTTTTCGCTTGAAAATCGCAAGCTTCTCGGCGTGCATATCGTTGGTGAGGGTGCAACGGAGCTCATTCACATCGGCCAGGCCGTTCTCAACCTGGGTGGTACGCTCGATTACTTCGTTGAGAACGCTTTCAACTATCCGACTTTGGCCGAAGCCTACAAGATAGCGGCGCTCGATGCGTGGAACCGGATGCCCAGAACCACGTCCATAGCACCGATCAAATAGCGTCCAGGCGCCTGCTGATGCAATGATGCGGGCCCCATACTCATTGCTCATGGAGGCCGCCATGTCAGAACAGTTCGACGCTATCATTATCGGAGCCGGGCAGTCCGGCCCGTTTCTTGCAGCGCGTTTTGCGGCGGAAAACAGAAAAGTAGCGTTGATCGAGCGTGAGCATCTGGGTGGCACCTGCGTCAATGATGGCTGCACCCCGACCAAGACCTTGGTCGCCAGCGCCCGCGCCGCCTGGTCCGCACGGCATGCGGCCGAATTCGGGGTCAACCTGATGGCTCCGGTCACCGTCAACATGCAAGCAGTAAAGGCGCGCAAGGACAAGGTCGTGGGTGCGTCGGTGCAAAGCCTGGCCGACTGGATCGGGAGCCTCAACTGCGTTGAATATATCGAGGCAGAGGGGACCTTCGTTTCACCCAACGAAGTCAAAGCGGGGGCCCGCATTCTGAGCGCGCCGCAGATCTTCATCAATACTGGGGCAAGCGCCAGCGTTCCTTCCTGGCCCGGGTTGTCCAGTGTCCATTATCTGACCAACACATCAATGGTAGATCTTGATACTCTGCCCGGGCATCTCATTATTGTAGGGGCCAGCTATATCGGGCTGGAGTTTGCCCAGATGTATGCGCGGTTCGGCGCCAAGGTGACGGTGATCGAACGCGGCAACCGCCCCGCAAGCCGCGAAGACGAGGACATATCGAGCGCGATCCGCTCCATTCTGGAAAACGAGGGCGTGACATTCTTGTTCAACACCACTGTGGAAGCAGTGTCCAAGGCCGGTCACGGTCTCTTGTTGTCGCTCAAATCCGGCGACCGCCGCGCGTCGGTGGAAGGCAGCCATTTACTGGTGGCCCTTGGGCGCACGCCAAATACAGCGCGGCTGAACCTTGAGGCGGCAGGCTTGGCCGTCGACTCCAAGGGCTTTATTCCGGTTGACGATCATCTGCGCACCAAGGTTCCCGGCATTTGGGCCATGGGCGATGTGAATGGGCGCGGCGCTTTCACCCATACCTCCTACAATGATTTCGAGATCGTAGCCGACAATGTGATCGAAGGAGGGGATCGCTCAATCGCCCAGCGCATCCCGGTGTATGGGCTGTTTATCGATCCGCCGCTGGGCCGCGTCGGCATGAGCGAAACCGAGGTGCGCAAGTCCGGCAGGAGCGCTTTGATCGCGACCATGCCGATGAGCAAAGTGGCTCGGGCGCGCGAACGTGGAGAGACCCAGGGCCTGATGAAAGTGCTGGTTGACGCAGAAAC
>JAQGJI010000214.1 GCA_028290685.1 Devosia sp.
GCCATGGCGGTAACTGCCGCATGAGCGCTGCCGATAGCGGCATCCTGTTGCTGTGGCGTCGTGTCCGCATAGGAAAACAGGCCGCCCAGGAAATTGCCCGCCATATCGGCCAGGCTGTTCGTGCCATCGGCATAGCGTGTGTTGCTCTGCACCGGCGGGCCGCTATAGCTGGCCAGGAGCATGCGGGTATCGTCGCCTTCGAGCGGAGCGCGGCCAACATATTCCGCCCTGATCTGGGCGTGACCGTTATTCACGTAAGCCAGCATTTCCGCGGCCCGGTGCGACAGGTCCATGATGCGGCCGGGCATGTAGGGACCCCGATCGTTGACGCGTACGATCACCGAGCGGCCATTCTGCTGGTTGGTCACCCGAACATAGGAAGGAAGCGGCAGGGTCGGATGGGCGCCGGTGATAGCGTTGGCCGAAAAGATTTCGCCATTGGCCGTGCGGCGGCCATGAAAATCGGAACCGTACCAGGACGCTTCGCCCACCGCGACATACCCAGGCTGCTCCTGGGGTACATAGGTTTTGCCACGCACGGTATAGGGGCGGCCCAGTTGATAGCGTCCCCCGCCCTTGGGCGGGTTTGGATTGGTGGTCACCCGGGGGGAAACACCCACGCCATAGTCGGCCGAAGTGAAGGCACCTCGCTTGACCGTGGCGCCATAGCCAGCCATGCCGCAAGCGGCAATGATTGGGCTCACAATGGCAGCCAGGGCAAGGAAGCGGACGGCGTGGCGCCAAGAAGGTGTCAAGGTAAACTAACTCATACGCAATACTGAAATGCCGGCAGATTAATTCAATCTGTCGGGTTTATCCCGCATGCTCTGCCATTCTGGTTTAAGTGGAGTTAAGGGGAACCGATGGTTAGCATATTGGCCCCAAACGCGGTGTAACCGCGAACGGCGAAATAAGCCCTCAAGCTTGAATGCTTGCAGATATAAAGATATCTTTATATGATCAGCTCCACCCGATTGATCAGGATGAACAGGCAGGATGGCCATGCGCCCCACTGAGAATCAGACCGCCCCCAGGATACCCGACTGGACCGAGGTTCGTTCCGCACTGAACGAGGCTGCACGCCAGCGCATCCTCATTCTTGACGGTGCAATGGGCACGATGATTCAAAGGCTTAAGCTCACCGAGGAGAATTTCCGCGGCGAGCGCTTCAAGGATTGGAAGCTGCCGCTGCAGGGGAACAACGACCTTCTGGTTCTCACCGAACCGCAGCGAATCGAGGATATCCACTACGACTACTTCATGGCCGGCGCGGACATCGCTGAAACCAACACTTTCTCCGCGACCTCGATTGCACAAGCCGATTACGCTTGTGAATCAGCGGTTTACGACATCAACTTCCAAGGCGTCATCGTCGCCCGTCGCGCCGCCGACCGTGCCCAGGCCGCCGACGGCCGCCGCCGTTTCGTCGCCGGAGCCCTAGGGCCAACCAACAAGACCTCGTCGATGTCGACCGACGTCAACAGCCCTGGTCACCGGGCTATTACGTTTGACGAACTCGTTGCTGCATATGGGGAATCCATCCGCGGACTGGTCGACGCCGGTGCCGATCTGCTGCTGTTCGAAACGATAACGGACACCCTCAACACCAAGGCCGGCATCTTCGCCGCCCAGCGCCTGTTCGAGGAGCGCGGCATCGACGTGCCGATCATGATCTCGGGCACCATTACCGATCTTTCGGGGCGCACCTTGTCGGGCCAGACGCCCACCGCGTTTTGGTACTCGGTTCGTCATGCAAACCCGCTAACCATCGGATTGAACTGCGCTTTAGGCGCCAATGCCATGCGCGCGCACTTGGGCGAATTGTCCGATATCGCCGACACATTGATCTGCGCCTATCCCAATGCCGGCCTGCCCAACGCCTTCGGCCAGTACGACGAGAGCCCCGAATTCATGGCCGAGCAGGTCGAAGGATTTGCTGCCGCGGGTTACCTCAATATCGTCGGTGGCTGCTGCGGCTCCACACCCGACCACATCCGTGCCATCGCCCAAGCAGTCGGAAAGCATCAGCCACGCCAGGTGCCCGTGGCCGAAAAGTTCCTGCGTCTGTCGGGACTTGAGCCCTTCACCCTCACCAAGGACATTCCATTCGTCAACGTCGGCGAACGTACCAATGTCACCGGCTCCGCCCGCTTCCGCAAGCTCATCACTGCAGGCGATTACAGCGCTGCCCTCGACGTCGCGCGTGATCAGGTCGCCAATGGCGCCCAGATCATCGATATCAACATGGACGAAGGCTTGATCGACAGCCAACAGGTCATGATCGAGTTCCTCAACCTGCTCGCCGCCGAGCCGGACATCGCCAAGGTCCCGCTGATGATCGACTCATCAAAGTGGGAGGTGATCGAGGCCGGTCTCAAGTGCGTGCAAGGTAAGGCGCTGGTCAACTCCATTTCCATGAAGGAAGGCGAGGAGCAGTTTCTCAAATATGCCCGCCTGGTGCGCGCATACGGTGCCGCTGTCGTGGTCATGGGATTCGACGAACAGGGCCAAGCGGATACGCTCGAGCGCAAGGTGGAAATCTGCACGCGCGCCTATAAGCTTCTCACCGAAGAAGTGGGCTTTCCCCCCGAAGACATCGTCTTCGATCCAAATGTGTTCGCTGTCGCTACCGGCATCGAGGAGCACAATGGTTATGGTGTCGCCTTCATCGAGGCGACGAGGCAGATCACGGACACCTTGCCCCACGTCCACATCTCGGGCGGGATTTCGAACCTCAGCTTCTCGTTCCGCGGCAATGAGCCGGTGCGCGAGGCGATGCACGCAGTGTTCCTGTACTACGCCATCCAGAACGGCATGGACATGGGCATCGTCAATGCCGGGCAGCTGGCCGTTTACGAGTCGATTGATCTGGAACTGCGCAACGCCTGCGAGGACGTGATCCTCAATCGTAACCCGGAGGCTACCGATCGGCTGCTCGCCCTAGCCGAGCGCTATCGCGGCACGGCCGGCAAGGAAGGCGCTGCTAAAGATCTTAGTTGGCGCGAGAAACCGGTTGAGGAGCGGATCGCGCATGCCTTGGTGAATGGCATCACCGAATATATCGACGCGGACACGGACGAGGCCCGGCGCAACTCGGCCCGGCCGCTGCATGTGATCGAAGGCCCGCTGATGGCAGGCATGAGCATCGTCGGTGACCTGTTCGGGTCAGGCAAGATGTTCTTGCCGCAGGTGGTGAAATCCGCCCGCGTGATGAAGCAAGCGGTGGCGCTGCTGCTCCCCTACATGGAGGCCGAAAAGAACGCCGACGGCAACGCCACTGGCCGCCAGAGTGCCGGCAAGGTTTTGATGGCGAGGGTAAAGGGCGACGTGCACGATATCGGCAAGATCATCGTCGGCGTGGTCCTGTGGTGCATCATTTACGAGATCCTCGATCTCG
>JAQGJI010000171.1 GCA_028290685.1 Devosia sp.
TTCATGGATCCACAAAAGGTCATGGAATTCCCATCGTGCAGGACCGATGGGCATGCGCCGGTCAAAGCGCCCCAGCCGGTGCTCCTTGAGCATGATATCTTCGGAATCCTTCGTCTTCGTCATGGTCATAGAACATCACGGACGGGCCGATCGCGCCATCTGTAGGTGCCACGAATAATCGGAATACCTAGTTGGCTGGCGCAATGCTCAACAGACGGGCCGTCAATATTGGGCTCTGTTGATGGCCAGGGGAACACCGAATGAGAAAACAAATGTCCGCAGCAATGCAGGATCCGCTCAGCAGCCTCAAGTCCGACTTCGACCGCGACGGGTTTATTGCGATCAAGTCGCTTTTCGACGCCGCCAAGATGGCTGAGATCAACCGTGAATTCGACCGTTATGTTGAAACTTGCGTGCCGAAAATGACGGACACCGAAGTGTTCTACGAGGAAAAAGGCGCCAAGGGCACGCTCAAGCAGATGCAGAACATGCAGCTCTATGACGACTATTTCCGCGAGCTGATGGAAACCGACACCATTCGCGAACTGGCTGAAACCATGTTGGGCGAAACGGCGCGCGCGGTGAACCTTGAATACTTCAACAAGCCCGCCGGGGTTGGCAAACCGACGCCGCCGCATCAGGACGGCTACTACTTCCATTTCAACCCGCCCGCCGCAGTAACTGGCTGGCTGGCGCTTGAGCGGGCCGACCCGGAAAACGGCTGCATCCACTACGTGCGGGCGTCGCACAAGGTGGATGGCTATCGCCCGCATGGCCGATCGGAAATCCTTGGCTTCTCGCAAGGCATCACCGATTTCGGCACGCCGGACGATAAGGCTAACACGATTGCCTTTCCTGGCGACGCGGGCACGTTCCTGATGCACCACTCCAAGACCATTCACTGGGCTGGGCCGAACACCTCGCCCACGCGTGCACGACGGGCGCTTGGCTTTGTGTATTTTGGCGCGAGCGCCAAGGTCGACCAGCAGGCGCGGGACGCCTATCAAGCCAAGCTTGCGGCCGACCTGCGGGCTGCAGGTAAGATCTAAACCGGGGTGGCAGGGCCCATCAGGGCTTTGCCACCCGGCCTGGATAGCAGTCATGGCAGCGAATAACTTTGTCGCCAAGCTTGCTGTAGGGCAGGCGCCGCAGGTCACTGGTGCAGAGGCCGGGGCTGTCGACATAGAAAGCCGCGCGCTGGATCGGCTCGTAGGCCGAACGATGCGAGACTGCTGCCTTGACTACGACATAGGTGGCGTCTTCCGGCCTTAAACCCTGGGAATGGTATTGCCCCAGATCCATAGGCGCGGTCTTCCGCTCCGATAGCAAGATTTTAGCCTGCGCGTTGACGAGCACGGCGCAGCGGCCCATGCGAATGGAAGTGCCGCCCATAGACGCCATATGCGATTTCGGGTTTTCGAGCTCGAAGACGCCGTCGCTGAGATGCTCGATGGTCCCTTTAAGGCGAATAGGCTCACCATGGTGGGCATCGGTCTTGCCACCAATCATCAGCGTAACGGTTTGACCGACCCCAGCCGCGAAGCACTGGGCGACTGCCTCGCGATCGGCAAGCGCGGCCAGGATGTTGCTGCGCCCGGTCTCCAGCAAGGGAGCGAGAAGCCCTGTCGCATCCCCTGGCGTGCCGCCACCGATATTATCGGCCGGTTCGATCAAGAGGATCGGACCGCTTCCCGGCGGCAGCGCGTCGGCCTTGCCCAGGGCGGTCGCAAGGTCGTCCTCATGCGGGTAGCCGGCTGCGACATTGGCTTCGAGCACACCGACCAGAACGTCGAGATGCTTTTCAGCAGTGTCGGTTGCGCCCTTGGTGACGATGCTGAGGCTAAAGCCGCAATCGGGAATATCGGAATAAGCGTAACCGGCCATGACATTGATGGTCAGGATGTCGGGGTCACTTGCCTCGATGAGGCGGGCAGCCGCGAGCACGCTCTTCATCGGTTCGTTGGCCGAGCCGACGCCCACGGGGGAAATAACGTATTTGGTACTGCGGTGTAGCGGCTTGATGCCGGGTAGATCAAGCGCGCGGTCGAGCAGTGCTGCGGTGGCCACGGCCGATTCATAGGCGTCAGTGTGTGGATTTTCCCGATAGGCGCGTAGGACTGTGGCGCTATCAACCATTGCTTGGGAAATGTTGCCGTGTAGATCCAGCACGGCAGCCACAGGCAGATTGCCCCGCCCAGCCGCATGCAAGCGGCCGCGAATCGTGGTCATGATCAGGCCTTCGACATCGTCCGAACTCTGGCTGACCATGGCGCCATGCAGAACGAGATAGATGCCGTCGATCTCCCCAATGTGCCGGTCGAGCCCGGCGAGGAAATGCCCGAGAAAGAAGTCCACGACCTCATCTGTTACCTTGCCTGCCGGCTGCGCGGCCATTTGGACGGTGGGCAGGATCCGCCAGTCCGCCTTTTCGGCGTAGTCTATGAAACCGGCAGCGGGCGAACCATTGCCACGGTTTCGGTCCAGCGCAGCTTGGCCGATATTGATGCCACCATCCTCGAACTCCGCCATGCCGGTTTCATGCGACAAGAAGGTGTGGGTCTCGTGGTATAGGCCTCCAAAGAGGATGGTCTTGGTCATGACGCGAAACCCTGAGGTCAGAAGAAGGTGAGGACGCCGTCGATGACGGTATAATCATCGTCAACCACCGGCAGGAAACGCCATTTGTCAAAGGCAGTGCAGGGGTGGGAGATGCCCGAGGCGACGAGGTCTCCAACCTGCCAGTTCGCATCAGAGCCTAGGCGCACATAAGCGTGCTGGTCATTTGTGGCAAACACCGTAGCGGTCCCAACCGGCAAGAACCCGGCACCTGGCCGGTAGCGCTTGATCGGGACCGGCAAGCCGGAATCATAGGGCACATCGCGCTTCCCCATGGAGAGGAAGGCAAGGCCCGGCTCGGGTATGGACTGAACATAGGCCCAGGCTTCCAAGGCGGGCTCGAGGTCTGACTTCCAGGACCGGCGCGGATCGTGCTTTGCCTCGTCCTGGGCTTTTTTGTAGGCGCCTGAGTCGTTGGTGACATAGCAACCCGAGCGCAGCAGCACTCGGACCGGCATGGGCAGAGCAAGCGTCGCGAAACGGTCGGCGATGATGTCAAAGTAGGACGAGCCGCCGCCCGAGAGGATAAACTCATCAAGGCCAGCAAGGAGGTTCGGAGGCAAGGCGCGTGCGAGCTCGACGATCGACTGCGCGAACGGCTCGAGCAGCATCGGGTCCTTGTCGATGCCGGGCACCACACCTTCAAAAGTTGCAAGGCCGGCGAACTTCACAAGACCTGGGTCGCTTGTTGCAAGCTGCTGGGCCAGGCACAGTGCCGTCGCGTGGTCGCGCAAGCCGGTGCGCCCGCCCTGTGCGCCGATCTCGAGCAGCACCTTTATGGGGCGGGCGAGGTCAAGGCCGTGCAGGTGGCGCAGCATGTTGTCCAGCTGCGCGCTTGAATCGAGGAAGCAGTAGAACTCGAATTGCGGGTCGGTGTTGATGAGCGCCTGAACGCCTGCAAGATGCGCCTTGCCGATCAGCTGATTGGCCAACAGTACGCGCTTGACGCCGTAGTGGTGCATAACATGCACCTGGTTGACCGTCGCGGCCGTCATACCCCATGCCCCGCCGGCCAGCTGCTCGGCAAAGATCCGCGGGCTCATCGTGGTCTTGCCATGGGGGGCGAGCGACAGACCATGGCTTGTCACGTAGTTGCCGAAGACCGAGGCGTTATGGTCCAGCGCGCTACGCCGCAGCACCATAAGGGGCAGCGGCATGTCCTCGTGGAGGACATTCCAGCCTTTCGTGCCGATTTCCGAGAGCGGAAAGGCGGGGGCATTGGCCGGGATGCCTTTGGTACGGCCGTCGAGAACGATTTGCTGCAGCGCGTCGAGGTTCATCTTGGCCTACACCGCCTCGAAGGCAGAGAGCATGTCGTCGGCATAGTTCGCCAGCGCCACGACGTCGGCGCCGACGCTGAGCATGTTGTATCCCATAGAAACGTAATCCTTCACATTGGCCTTGCCGGCGACAGTGACGGCGATCTTGCCGTGCTTGCGGGCGACTTCAGCAACGCGTTCGCGAACCTTGATGATTTCTGGCGCCTGAATTTGCCCAGGAATCCCGAGCCGCACCGAATAATCGCCCGGACCAAAGAACAGCGCGTCTACGCCGTCGATTTCGGCGATGGCGTCGATCTCCTCAAGCGCCTCAGGGTCCTCGATCTGGTGGCAGACAAAGCGCTGCTTGTTGGCGGTCTCAAGGTAGTCGAGGAAACCGACGCGGGTATACATGCCATCATTGTTGCCACCATCGACGGCCCGCCGACCGACTGGAGCGAACTTGGTCATGTCGCGGACTGCGCGGGCGTCGGCGGCGCTCATGATATGGGGTACGATGACGCCGGTCGCGTCGGCTTCAAGCGGTCGCACATAATCGGAATAACTGCCGCGCGCGACGCGGACGAGGCTGTCGACGTCATAAATCTTGGCGGCGCGGATCTGGTTTTCGATGGCTTCGAGACTGGCGGATGTGTGTTCCTGGCAGAGCCAGAGCGCATCAGGCCGCGCCTGGGCAAAGATTTCGGCGACCTTGGCGTCAAAAGTGTTCAGCTTGAGCACCTTGGCCACGCCCCCGGCGGCAATGGTGCGCAAAACTCGGCTCTCGCGCATGCGGTGCGCGGTGGCGGGGCCGGCTGAATAGGCTTGCTTTTCGGTCATGGGTTTTACTTTGCGGTATAGCCGCCATCGACCGGGATATTGGTGCCGGTGATATAGGCAGATGCATCGGAGGCGAGAAAGACGACGACACCCATGAGATCGGTCTCATTGGCCATGCGACCAAGCTGGGTGCGGTCGGAATAGTTCTGAACGAACGGCGCGGGCTGATTGGAAAAAAGCCCACCAGGCGATAGGCAATTGACGCGCACATTATCCTTGCCAAGGATACTGGCGGCCCACCGGGTGAAGTTGATCATCCCGCCCTTCTCATAGAAGTAGATGGGGGAGGGATTGGGGTTCATATTCGTGCCGAGATAGTTTCCCATCTCAACGCCGACCATCCCCATCATGGAGCCAATATTGATCACCGACCCGGTCCTGTTGGCGGCCATCGACTTGCCGAACAACGAGGTGATTTTGAACAGAGCCGAGGCATTGACACGCAAGCTGCGGTCGTAGGCCTCAAGATCATGGTCCCAGCCATCGGTCGCCGACCGCGTCACAGCATTATTCACTAGGATGTCGCAGCGGCCGCTGCGTTCGATAATGGTGGCGTGCAGCGCTTCGATCGACGCGTCGGCGTCGAGGTCCAGCGGCAGGGCTGTGACGTCGTTGCCGGCAGCGCGCTCTTGTGCAGCCACCGCTTTGAGCTTGGTTTGGTCGCGAGCGGCCATGTACGTGGTCGCGCCAGCTTCCGCCAGCGCCGCGACGATCTGCCGGCCATAGAGCCCGGCGCCCCCGGTGACCAGCGCCACCTTACCCTTGAGCGAGAAAGTGTCGAGAACAGCCATCTCAGGCTCCGAAACTGGAAAGCAGGATTTCAGAGCCGCCTGCGTCGCGGCTTTCTATGCCGGCGATGACCAATTGCATCAGTTCCCTTGTGTGGGCAAAGGGCATGGGCGGCTCGCCGGTTCGCAGGAACCCGACGTAGCTTTCCAACTGCGCTTTGAAGGCGGTGTAAGTGTCCTGGCTGCGCAGGGCGACGCCACCGTCCGTGCCAGCAAGCGTTATGAACCCGGACCCCCCGATCTGATCCGCTGTAACGGTGATGACGACATCGACACCCGTGCTGTGTTTCAGATGGACTACGTTGCGCTCGTAGGTGCCCGTGTTGCGGACCGAGATGAAGCCGGGCCCGACAATTGGATAGATCGATTCCAGCGCATGGATGCCGTAGGTCTCCCACTTCTTGGCCATAGTCGCAAAGACGGTCCTCAAGGATCCAAACTCGTAGGTCGCGCCATGATAAGGCGTGAACTCCTTGGCAAAGCGCATGCCCGATGAAGAGATGATGGGCTTTCCCCCTGCAATCCAGCCGGCAAAGGTTGCGAGATCGGCGCGGTTATCGCAAAGCGGCTTGTCGATGAAGACCGGTATGCCGGCCTCGATAAACGGGCGGGCGCGTTCGACATGCTCGAAACCTTTGTCGGTGGCGATGACGACGGCGTCAACTTGACCGATAACTTCCTCGGCCTGTCCCACAACATGGGCGATTTTGGCGACAGCAGCGACCTGCACGGCGTCAGCCGGATCATCGGTCCACACATGAGTGACTTCGACGCCGGGGATGCCGAGCGTTTCCGGTGGCTGCTTGCCGATATAGTTGACGATAGCAGGGTAGGGGCAGGTCTTGAGGGCTTCGGCGTCATAGCGGCCGTTGACGATTATCGACCAGGAGTAGGGATGCCCATTGCCTTCGACCATGCCGAGCATGGCAAGTCTGATCGGACGGTCGCCTAGGGGAAAATGTGCGCTCATTGGGTCACCAGGAGGTCCAGCCGCCATCGACGCTCAGCACCTGTCCGGTGATGTAGGACGCGGCGTTCGACAAGAGAAAGACCACCGAGCCGGCGGTTTCATGAGCTTCGCCGATGCGGCCCAGCATATTGGAGCGGCTCAGATTGCCGATAAAGTCAGGGTGGGAGGCAATCACGTTTGGGTTGGGGTAGGGCCCTGGCGCAACCGCATTAACCCGAATGCCGCGGGGGCCGAAATGGCCCGCCATGTAACGCGTCATCTGCACCAAACCTGCTTTGCCGGCACCATACTCGATCGGATTGGGCGTCATGCCGGCGGGGTAGTTGGAGGGATTTGGGGCAACGAGGCCATACATCGAGGCAAACATCACCATGGATCCGGGGCCGGTCATCTGCGATGCAGTTTTGCGGGCCAGGAGGAATGAGCCGGTGAGGTTGAGCCGGTTCGCGCGGTCGAAGTCCTCTGCGCTCAGATCATCAAAGGCCTTGCCGGTGCTGCCATAGGTGGCGTTCACTAGTCCGTCAAAGCTGCCGAAGCGCTTGCTGCAGGCGGCAATCGCGGCGTCGATCGCGTCTTCTTCGCCGATGTTGAAGACGATGCCGTCGGCCGAGTCCGAGCCGAATTTAGCTTTCACCTTGCCGATCGCAACGTCAAGCCGTTCCTGGCTCATATCGGCGATAAAGAGCTTGCCACCTTGCGTGGCAATGGCGTCGCAGATGGGCGTCCCAAGGTAGCCGGCGCCGCCGGCAACGAAGATGGTCCGGCCGGAAAGATCGAACATCGAAGGTCCTAGTGTTCGAGCGAAACAATGGTGCGGTCTTGCCACGATTTCTTGGCGGCGATCGCTATCTTGAGGTTCTGCCTTGCGTCTTGGAGGGTTGCCAGGTGGCAGGGTTTGCCCTCGAGGGCGTCGAGCATGGCATTGGCCTGAAGAGCAAAACGGGCTTGGTGCGCTTCCATGGGAACGAGGCCATCCATGTAGTCGTGCCGGTCTTTGGGGTGGCCGCTGTCGTCGTCGGCAAAGCTCAGGACCGAGTGTTCAAGGCGGAGATTGCCTTCGGTGCCGATGAAGGTGAACTCGGAAATATTGGGCTTCTGGAACTGGTTGATGGTCACATTGGCCATTGCGCCGCTCTCGAACTGGATGTTGACGAGGCAGGTGTCCTCGGTCTCTGTGCCCTGCAGGACCAGCCGGTCATACATCGCGCCTTCTGCCACCGGGCGGCCAATGAGCAAGACCTAAAGATCGAAAACATGACTGGCCGCATCAAGGATGGCGCCGCCACCCATGTCGGGGCGGGCGTAGTAGGTGCGCTGGAAATCAGGGCGATATTTGGGGAATTCTTGTGACCCGTTTATATAAGCGAGACGCAGCTTTCCTATCTTTCCAGACCCTATTTGCTGACGGACTGCTAACACTTCCGGGGCCACCCTGCGAATGTAGCCGACCCGGGCCAGGATACCGGCGCGTTCCACGGCAGCGAGCGCTGCATCAACGCCGTCCATCGTGACCGAAAGCGGCTTCTCCACCATGAAGGGGAGCTTGGCCGCTGCGCAGCCCTCCATCAGTGGCACGTGCAAGTGTGCCGGCGCGCAGATGACAGCCAGATCGAATGAGGACAGGTCGGCATCGCCCAGATCGGCGCAGCTGCGGATCAACGGGAAGAGGGCTTCGGCTTCGGCGCGCCGCTCCGGGTGCGGTTCGATGACGGCGAGTTCAGCGCGGTTGGTGGCAGCATAGCCCCGCAAATGCCGGCGACCGATGCCGCCGCTGCCGATGATCAAAACCCGCTTCATTCCCCGCCCTTGAGTAGATCGATCAGG
The DNA here is from genome assembly GCA_028290685.1 of Devosia sp. Taxonomy (GTDB): domain Bacteria; phylum Pseudomonadota; class Alphaproteobacteria; order Rhizobiales; family Devosiaceae; genus Devosia. The sequence continues at coordinate 8,298 of JAQGJI010000171.1, forward strand.
AATGTCGCTTGACACCCTAAAAAACTATGTTGTTATGTTAACGAGATATCTTACAGTGTCAACGCCGGTAATGCTTGGTCGGCGAGATAATTCAAGTAAAAAACGGGGGTTGGAAGCATGTGATGCTGTTTCCTGCCCGCGAATGGCGGGTTTGTAGCATTTTGTTTTCCAGAAGGTTACGGTCACATGTTGAAGCAAGACACTTTCGCCGTGGATGGGCCGGCAGACTCTCCTCAAACAGCCAATTTTGGTCAACCAAAAACGCAGAGTTTGACACCATTTGCATCATCGTGGTTGCTTGCTGACGGCGAGTTCGGGGGTGAAGCTGTGCCGTTGACGGCAGTAGATATTGCAACAGCACTCGCGGAAGAGGTTCACGAGGGGCATCTCGACGTCGGAGCGATGCTGCCTTCGGAGCGTGAGCTCTGCGTGCGCTTCGGCGTTGGCCGCAGCACCATCCGTGAGGCCATCAGGCATCTTGAAACCATGCGGCTGGTCGAGCTGCGTAAAGGTTTTCGTCCCCGGGTCGCCTATCCGACTTTGACGCAGCTGCTGGGCAGTATATCAGCGGCCTCGCGCCTGTTCTTTCGCGGCACCGAAGGTGGGGCGCATATGGAACAGGCGCGGCTGTTCCTCGAGACCAGCCTCGTGCGTCACGCCGCTCAGTCTGCCAGTGCAGCGCAGATCGGCAAGATGGTAGCGGCAATTGAGCGGGCGGATCGCGCCATCAACGATCTGCCAGCCTTTCGCAGTGCCGATGTCGAGTTTCACCGTGCACTGGCAGAGGTGCCGGGCAATCCAATCTTCGTGGCGCTGCATGATGCCTTTGTCGGGGGGCTGATGATGGCGCGCCCGGGGCCGAGCGATATCGCCAGCCATAACCGGCGCAGCAATGACGAACACAAGGGCGTGGTCCAGGCAATCATGGCGCACGACGCCGATGCCGCGGTCGCCATCCTCACCAAACACCTGACGCGTAACTACGCGATCTACGTCAACCACGTGCTGGCCCCGGTTCGGGACAGCGATCAATCGGCGGAGGTGTGACACAGGCGTGACTGCCAGCGGAGTGGAGACCGCTGCCTCCGGGGTTAGTCGAGTGGGGACTCGGCCCGGACCATCAATGAAATTCATCAACAGGGAACGCAGATGCAAATGAAGAAGCTTATCGCTCTTGGCCTTGCCGCCTTGATGTCGACGACCGCCATCAGCGGCGCGACAGCTCAACCGATCAACGAAAATCCATTGTCGGATCCGCGCGTTCGCCAGGCGATCGCCTATGCGATCGACATGCCGACAATCGCTGAAACCATCTTCGAAGGCGCTGCGGTTCCCGCTGTCGGCCTCCTGCCGGATGGCCCCAACAAGCCAACCGACCTCAACCCCTACGCCTACGATCCGGATAAGGCGCGCGCGCTCTTGGCTGAAGCGGGCTGGGATTCCAGCCGCGAGCTCGACGTCGTTTACTACTATGCCGACCAGGCGACTGCCGACCTTATGGCCGCGCTTCAGGCCTATCTGGCCGATGTTGGCATCACCATGAACTATCGCCTGCTCGAAGGTGATATCGGCTCGCAGATTTCGGTCGTGCCGGATGATCCGGTAAACGGCCCGTCCAAGGTCACCTGGGATATTCTTTATGGCGCCCGGGCCGCGCTGGCTCTGCAGGAATACTTTAACCGCTACGCCTATGGCCTCAAGCCGATGATCCCTAACATTCCGCGGATGAACGAGCTGGTCACCAAGGTCAACGGCACCGTGGATCCCGAAGTCCAGCGCGAGGGCTACTTCGAGATGGAGCACATCATCAATGAGAATGTGTACCAGATCCCCCTCTACTATCAGCAGCTCTATACTTATGAGAGCGATCGCCTGCACCGCAACGATGCCCCTTATGGCAATGAGCAGTACAACTACAATTGGGGCGTCGAGAACTGGACCATCGATCCCGATGCGAACGGCGCCGGCATCCTTTATACCAATGCCGGTCCGGCCCAGTTCTTTGAAGTGCCATGGCAGAACCTTGGCATCTGGGTGCACAACAAGTTTGCCTTTGACACCGTGCTCGAGGCAGACCCGGTGCTCACCCCGATAGGGGGCGAAATGGCCGAGAGCTATGAAGTCTCGGAAGACGGCCTGACCTTCAGCTTTACGCTCAAGGATGGTCTTACCTGGCATGACGGCACGCCGATCACCGCCGATGACATGTTGTGGTCGATCAAGACGGCTCTCAAGTTCCCTCTGACCCACCCGGTGCTGCAGTCGACTCTCAAGAAGATCGATGGTGCCGAGGCGTTTGTCGCCGGGGAAGCAGAAGAGCTGACCGGCTTGTCGGCTGACGGCAATACCGTCACCCTCAAGTTCACGACGCTTGACCCCAACGTGCTGCTCAGCTTCAGCCAGTTTGCACCGCTGCCGGCTGCACAGTTCGAAGGCGTCGATCCGCTGAACCTGCAGCAGGCGCCGTTCTGGCAGAAGCCGATCGGGTCCGGCCCATTCATGATCCAGGACGTCGTGATGAACGACTACACGACGCTGGTTCCCTTTGCGGACTACCACAAGGGTGCTCCCAAGATCGAACAGATCATTGCCCGCCCCTCCGGCGACAATGACGGCAATCTCCTGGTCAACGCCACGGCCGGCAAGGCCGACTTCGGCTACACCAAGGTTGCTGGCGACGTTCCCGGACTTGAAGGGCTGGACTTCATGAATGTCCATCCGATCGATATTCCGTACACCCGCATGCTCTGGATCAATCAGTTCCCACATCCGACGAACTGACTCTTGACTGTGGGGGTCCCGGTTCCGGCACTCCCACAGCCTTTCTCGTTTCACCCCAGGGATTGGCCAGAACTCATGCTGACCTACATCATCAGGCGCGTCCTGATCCTGATCCCGATGGCGTTTGTCATCTGTTTCCTGGTTTATTGCGGCCTTGAATTGACGCCAGGCGACGCCGTCTCGCACATGATAAATCCAGATGCGCTGGGCAGCATGGATCCGGCTCAGATCGAGGCCCTGCGCCAGTCGCTCGGCCTGGGACAGCCGTTTTATGTGCGGTTCTGGTCGTGGTTCAGCAACCTTATTCAGGGCAATTTCGGTTTTTCCACCAATGGCGGCGTACCGATTGCCAACATCATCGCGACACGCCTGCCGGCAACGCTGGAACTGGCCTCAGTAGCGCTGATTTTCTCGACCGTCATCGGATGCCTGCTCGGAATTTTGAGCGCGCTCAGCCGTGGCAGCAAAGCCGATGGCGCGCTGACTGTCGTCGGTATGCTCGGCGTGTCGATCCCCGAATTCTTTTTTGGCCTTGTGGCGATCCTGGTGTTTGCGCTCAACCTGGGCTGGTTTCCGGTCGGCGGCCGCTCGATGCCGAGCTACGTGACGCTCTGGGACAGGCTTCCGCATCTGGTGCTGCCATCGATGGTCCTCTCCATCATGCTGACTGCCGGTGTGATGCGCTACGCGCGCTCCTCCATGCTCGACGCGCTGAGCCGTGACTTCATCAAGACCGCACGCAGCAAGGGTCTGCCCGAATGGCGGGTAAACCTGCTGCACGGGTTCCGCGTCGCACTGACCCCCGTCGTGGTGCTGATCGGCTTCCGTCTACCGGTTCTGATCGGTGGCTCCGTGATCATCGAGCAGGTGTTCCAGTGGCCCGGGATTGGCAACGAATTCATCTCGGCGGTGCGCTCGCAGGATTATCCCGTCGTGATGACGATCGCACTGCTGTCGGTGATGGCCGTGCTGGTAGCAAGCCTAATCGTCGACGTGCTCACGGCGCTCATCGATCCACGTGTGCGGTTGGGAGAATAGCATGACGGAATCAGCGATCGCCAAGCCACGCCGCCGCACCCGCCTCGACGCCCAGTTCGACCGGATACGCGCGCGTGAAGAAGCCGGGCTTGCCAAGTCCCGCGGTGGTTCTCGAACGCTCAACAAGTTTCTCAACAATCGCCTTGCGGTAATCGGCCTGATCATCTTTTCGGTGATCTTGCTCGCCTCGCTTTTTGCGCCGCTGCTGACGCCCTACGATCCAAACAAGATCGGCCTGCGTGACATGTTGCAGTCGCCTTCCTGGGAGCACTGGTTCGGCACCGACCGCACCGGTCGCGACTTGTTTTCGCGTGTGCTTTACGGCGGCCGGGTATCGATTCTTGTGGGCCTAGGCAGCGCCATCTTTGCCGCCATCATTGGTGTTCTGATCGGGGTTTATACCGGCTATGTCGGGGGGTGGCTGGATACGCTGGCCATGCGTGTCTCCGAGATCTTCATGTCGTTCCCGCAGATCATCCTGGTGCTCATGCTGGTTTCGATCCTGGGTCAGTCGCTGGTGAACCTGATCCTGATCTTTACCCTTACCGGCTGGGGAGGCATCTACCGCATGTGCCGGGCGCGCATGCTGAGCCTGCGCGAAGAAGAATATGTCCTGGCGCTGCGCAGCTTTGGCCTCAGTCGCCCGCTGATCGCCTACAAGCACATGCTGCCCAATGCGCTCGGGCCGATCATGGTCAACATCACGCTCTCGACGGCCGCCTTTATCCTGCAGGAAGCCGGCCTGAGCTTTCTCGGCCTGGGCGTGCCGCTCTCCATCCCCACCTGGGGCAATATCTTGAACGTGGCGCAGGACATCCGTGTGCTGCAGACCAATTGGTGGATTTGGTTGCCCGTGGGCACCGTGATTTCGCTGTTCGTGCTGAGCGTCAACTTCATCGGTGACGGACTGCGCGACGCAACCGATCCGACCCAGCAAGGATGATGCGATGACCGATGTCCAAGATATCGCGGTCAGCGTGCGCGATCTCAAGACTTTCTTTTACACCAACAATCGCTGCAACAAGGCGCTGAACGGTGTTTCCTTCGACATCAAGAAGGGCAAGACGCTGTGCATCGTCGGCGAGAGCGGCTGCGGCAAATCGGTGACGGCCGCTTCGATCATGCAGCTTCTCCCTACGCTGTCGCGCATAGAGGATGGTCAGATCATCTACCACGCCGAGCGTGGCGATATCGCGCTGCATGCCCTCGACAAAAACGGCAAGCAGATGCGGCGCATCCGGGGCGCCGAGATCGCCATGATCTTCCAGGATCCGATGACGGCGCTGAACCCGGTCTATTCGGTCGGCTACCAGATCAAGGAAACCCTCAAGTACCATCTCAAGATGACCGGCCGCGCAGCGCAGCAAAAGGCGATCTCGCTGCTCAAGGAAATGGGCATCGCCTTGCCGGAGAAGCGGGTCAACGATTTTCCGCACCGCTATTCGGGCGGAATGCGCCAGCGCGCCATGATTGCCATGGCGATGGCCTGCAGCCCCAAGGTGCTGATTGCAGATGAGCCGACCACGGCACTGGACGTGACCATCCAGGCGCAGATTTTCGAGCTGATGGACAAGCTGAAGCGCGACCATGGCACCGGGATCATGTTGATCACCCATGACATGGGTGTGGTTGCCGAACTCGCCGACGATGTAGCGGTCATGTACATGGGCAACATTGTCGAAGCCGGCACCGTCGATGAGGTGCTGCGCAATCCGAGCCACCCTTATACCAAGGCGTTGCTGGCCTCGGTGCCGGTGCTGGGTCGTGGTCGCCATCAGGACATCAAGGCCATTCGCGGCTCGACGCCCGATCCGCTCAACCGGCCCAAGGGCTGCCAGTTCGCGGACCGCTGCGACTTTGCCATCGCCCAGTGTCAGGTGATGCCACCAGAATTCAACATGACGAAGACGCATCGGGTCATGTGCTGGCGCTACCAGGAGGTTTCCGCACATGGATGAGAACCGCGACGTCATCCTGCGCCTGCGCGGCGTCGAGGCGCATTTTCCGGTCAAGGCCGGCGTGTTCAAGCGCACCGTAGGCCAGGTGCGCGCCGTCGATGGCATCGATCTCGATGTCTATCGCGGAGAGGTGTTGGGACTGGTGGGCGAGAGCGGCTGTGGCAAAACCACGCTGGGCAAGGCCATCCTGCAGCTGGTGCGCTCGACCGCCGGCGAAATCACCTATCGCTCGCCTGAGGACGAAGAGACAGATCTTACCCAGCTCGATGATGCCGGATTGACGCCGTTTCGCAAGCGGTTGCAGATCGTTTTTCAGGATCCTCATTCCTCGCTCAACCCGGCCTATACGATCTTTGCCTCGCTCGAGGATCCGCTCAAGAAGTATGGCGTGAAGACGCGACAAGAGCGGCGCAAGATCATCGGCGACCTGCTCGAGGCCGTGAACATGCGGCGAGAATACATGGACCGCTATCCGCACGAGTTTTCGGGCGGCCAGCGCCAGCGCATCGGTATCGCCCGGGCGCTCAGTATCGAGCCGGAGTTGATCGTCTGCGACGAGGCGGTGAGTGCTCTCGACGTATCGATCCAGGCGCAGGTGTTGCAACTGCTGATGCGGCTCAAGATCGAGCGGAACCTCACCTATATCTTCATCACCCATGATCTAAGCGTCACAGAATATATCTGCGACAGGGTGGCGGTGATGTATCTAGGCAAGGTCGTGGAGCTCTGCCGCTCCGAGGACCTCTTCGCCAGCAATCTGCACCCGTATACCGAGGCGCTGCTGTCGGCCATTCCGGTGGCAGACCTGGACAAGAAGAGCGAGCGCATCGTCTTGCAAGGCGACGTGCCGAGCCCGGTCAATCCGCCCTCCGGCTGCCCGTTTCATCCCCGCTGCCGCTACGCCATGGACGTGTGCAAAACCGTGGTGCCACCGCTAAAGCGCTACATGACCGACGGGCACGAGCATTTTGCCGCCTGCCACCTCATCGATTTGCCGGAAGCAGCGAACATTCCTGTCGCTATATCGGCCTAGACCTTCAACCCGGAGCTACACGTGTCCGTCCGCAAACTATCTGAAATCACCGGCGTACTGCCGGCCTTGGTTACCCCGTTCGACGAGAACGAGAACTTTGACGAGGGGCGCATGCGCTCGGTGGTCGATTTCCTGATCAACCGCGGCGTAAATGGCCTTTACGTCACCGGAAGCACCGGCGAGGCGTTCATGATGTCGCCCGACGAGCGCAAGCGGGTGCTGGAGGTGGTCACCGACGAGGTCAAGGGCCGGGTGCCGGTCATCGCCCATGTCGGCGCGATCTCGACCCGTCTGTCAATCGATCTGGCGCGCCACGCCGAAAAGGCCGGCGCTGACGCCCTGTCCACGGTGCCACCCTTTTATTGGGGGTTCTCGCAGGATCAGGTGGTCTCCTATTACACCGATATCACCGCTTCGACCGGCCTGCCGATGTGCGCCTACAACGTGCCGCTGGCAGGGTTGTTCGGGTTCGACCTGATCAAGCGGCTGGCGGATATTCGCGGCGTTGAGGGCATCAAATATACAGCTGCCACCCATTTCGAGATCATGCGGATGAGGGGCGAGATCGGTTCCGAATTCATCATCTATTCAGGGGCGGATGAGATGGCCATGTCCGGCCTCAGCTTCGGCGCGGATGGAATTATCGGCAGTTTCTACAACTGCATTCCAGAGGTGTTCCTGGCGCTTTACGATGCAGTCAAGTCCGGCGACATGGCGAAGGCCAAGAGCCTACAGGAAGTGGGTAATGCCATCATCTTCTTTTCGCTTGCTCGCAACCCGATCGCTGCCATCAAGCGCACCATGGCGTGGCAGGGTGCCGATGCTGGTTATTGTCGCAAGCCGTTCGGCAATTTCTATGACGCCGCATCGGAGCAGATATTGAAAGACGAGTTCCGCGCGTTCAAAGCCGAGCGCAAGCTCAGCGGCGTCAACTTCCTTGACGCGATTTAAGGGCATGACCGAGCCGCTGTCGGGCAACTGGGCTTCGCTGTTGCTGCCGATCAACGAAGATGACAGCATCGACTTCGCCCGACTTGGCGACGCCATTGACGCGCTGACTGCTGCAGGCGTCGATGGCATCTATTCCAATGGTACCGCCTGCGAATTCTATGCGCAGACCGACGCGGAGTTCGAGGCAATCCAGGCGTTGCTGGCCGATAAATGCAGCTCGGCCGGCATGGACTTCATGGTGGGGGCGAGCGAGGTCAATCCGCGGGTCCAAATGGAGCGGTTGTACCGGGCGAGGCAACTGCGACCTCGCGCCATCCAGGTCATCCTGCCCGATTGGTGGCCGGTCTCAAACGAGGAGGCCAGGTCGTTCCTGCTGCGGGCGAGCGAGATTGCCGATGGCATCGATCTCGTGCTCTACAACCCGCCCCACGCCAAGCGCGTGCTCACCCCTGCCGAGCTTGCCGAGGTCACAAGGGGAACGGGCGTGGTCGCCAGCAAGCTTAGTCTTGTCGGAAGCGATTTCTATAAAGAGGCGCGCGAGCATCTGAGTCACCTGGCAGTATTTGTGCCCGGGCACCATTTGGCGACCGGCGTCAAGGCGGGCGTGGCGGCCGGCTCGTTCTCCAACATTGCGTGCCTCTCTCCTCGGGGTGCGCAGCGCTGGACGGAGCTGATGAAGACCGATCTTGATCAGGCGATGGAGTGGGAAACCCGCATCCGCGTCTTCATTACCGGTGAAATCCTGCCGTTTGCCGAGCAAGGCTATTCCAACGCGGCGCTGGACAAGCTGCTCGCGGCGATAGGCGGCTGGGCCGATGTGGGAACCCGTCTTCGCGCGCCATATCGCTCGATCGAACCCGCCGCGGCTATCGCCTTGCGAGCCGCTGCGCGCGAGAGCATGCCCGAACTCATGAACCCATAGCGGCTGCTACGTCGGCGCGCGCTTCATCCACCAGCGCTCGAGCTGTGCCGTGGAACAGCGCCTCGCGCTGTTTCCGTACAAGGCCAACTTGCCGGGCGCCGCGCTTCATGGCGCGTAGCTGTTCGTAGCGAACGTAGGTCATGCGGCTATCGCAGTGGCTGAGTGCCAGTTGGTGGTTGGTCTCTGACAGGAAACTCCAGGCGAAGCCGAAAGCGATGTATTTGCCGCGCATCGGGCCGATCATGTCGTCGCTGCCATACATCACCCGCTCGGCACCAACGCCGGTATAAAGTGCGTCCAGAGCATCGGCCTCGCAAACGCTTGATGTGTCGTACCAGACATTGGGGAGGCCTCTGAGACTTGCAGCTGCCTTTTCGATAGCCCAAGCCGAGTAAGATCGAGCGCAATGCGCCAATATCCAGCGCACTCGCGGGTATTTTTCACTGAGTCGCAGAACCTCTGAAATGTTTTCCGGGTCCGAAATGGCACGCCGCTTGGAAAGGTGCATCATGACGATCAGCCCAAGCCGGTCGGCCAGGGCGATCTGATGCTCTGGCAGGAAGTCGGTGATCGAGGCCTCGGGCGGATCGCCATTGGTTGCGTAAACCAGGTATGGCTTGAGGCCAATGGCCCCGGTACGCCGCAGCGTTTCGACGATTTCTGCTTCGTTCATCCCCGGATGCACCAGCATCAGCGAGGCGGAACCGGCGCTCTTGGAGGTTTCGGCGGCGACATAGCCGTTAGAGCCTTCGAAGTCGCACTTTCCAGCAAAAGGAAACGGGAAGGCAAGACGCTGAAGCGAGCGCCCCGGCATAAGGGCTGCGTCTATCTGATCGGCAAGCGCCGTCGTCACCTCGGGGAAATAGCGCCCGATGCTGGGAGCATAAGGCCCGATCTCTTTGTCAGCGTTGAGGTTGAACGCCCAACGGTAAATGTGGGTATGCACATCGAAGACCGTGGCAGGCACGAAGTCTTCCAGCTCTTCGGTCCAGATACGTTGATCAAGGTCGTTGGGTTGAAAATCATACATCGCGGCAAGCCTCCCAGCCTTGATATATCATGTTACATTGATAACAAGATAAATGAAGCTGATCCGACGGGTTTGCCGTCGCCATGCCCACGCCATCATCAGGATTAAGAGATGACCCGTCTTCACGCTGTGCCCATCGATGCCGCTGCACTGGCCCCTTACGCCACGATTATCGCTTCCAGTGACGGCAAGCCACGAGCGGTGGCCGAGGTCATGGGCCACGATAATGCCCCCGGAGCGCATGCTTTCACCATCCTCTGCCCGCAGCCGGTGTCAGGCGCCCTAACGATCGCGGCCCTTGAGCGGCACGCTCATTCCACCCAAAGCTTTGTTCCGATCCGTGCTAGTCGCTGGCTGATCGTGGTGGCACCAAAGACGGTCAATGGGGATCCTGACCTCGACCGCGCATTGGCATTTCTTGCGGGTCCGGAAGACGCGATCTGCATCGGGCGGGATGTCTGGCATGCCGGACTGACGGTCCTCGACCAGCCGGCCCAGTTCGGCATGATCATGTGGAAGACAGAAGCGGGCGACGATGGCGTGCTGTTCCAGTTGCCGGAGGCGATCGAGATCGCGCTGTAGCTTGCTGGCGTTAACCGGCCCGAGCCGGCATCAGCATTGAGCGGGGCGAGGCAAGGACATGGCCTCGCCAATACAAAACCTTAAGTCGGGAGGGTTGATCGCCGAAGCCGCGAGGTGGAGCCGATGACGTTGCTGCGGTCTTTGCAGAAGCTGACGCGTGAGCGGCTTGGCCAAGGAGGGTGGCGGACCTGGCGAAAGCCCTTAAATAGTGGCCGTCAGCCCGCCGTCCACAGTAATGACGCTGCCGGTTGTGAACGAGGAGGCGCGGGAGGCGAGGTAAAGCGCGGCTGCGCCAAGCTCTTGTGGATCGCCCCAGCGAGCAGCGGGCGTTCGGGCTGCAATCTTATCATGGAAGTCTGGCTTAGCCGTGCGCAGCGCCACGTTGCCATTGGTCAGGAAATAGCCCGGTGCCAAGGCATTGACAGTTACGCCCACTGGCGCGAGTTCGACGGCGAGAGCGCGGACCAGGCCGTGCAGCGCGGTCTTGGCGGTCACATAGGCGCTGATGCCGGGCCGCGCCAAAGTCGCGTTGATCGACGAGATCAGGATGATCCGGCCATAACCCGCCCCGGCCATGATTGGCGCCGTCTCCCGGGCCAGTCTCCAGCCGGCGGTCAGACTGCCATCGATCACCGATTGCCACTCAGCTTCGTCCATTTCGAGAAAGGCCTTGCGGACACCGGCCGCGGTGTTGGAGACGACAATATCCAACCGGCCATGCCGGGACGCGAGCGCCGCAATAGCAGCCTTGGTCGCACCGGCATCAGCGGCGTCGAAGGCCATTGCCTCTCCCGACATGCCCCATGCCTGAAGCTGTTCGAGCTTGGCCTGCAAGAGCGGCAGGCGACGGCCGGTGATCACCACATAGGCGCCAGCGGCTGCCAGAGTCTGCGCCATGGCCCAGCCCAGGCCTTCGGATGCGCCGGTAACGAGGGCCACCTGACCGGTCAGATCAAAGATTGCCGCAGGGGTTCGGGGTGCGGTCATCAGCTGTACTCGATGCGGGGGTCGATATAGGCGT
>JAQGJI010000172.1 GCA_028290685.1 Devosia sp.
TACAGCAAACTCTCTCGCTCAACACCCCGCAGTAATCTTTACAGAACCGGACACCAGATCCATGGACTACGACGTCTTTCAGCATTTTGCGGAGCAATATGAAGCTGGAAAGTCGCAGATCGTGTGGCGCCGTATCGTGGCGGATCTGGAGACCCCGATCGGCACCTATCTCAAGCTGGCCGAGGGCCGACAGAACACCTTTCTGCTTGAGTCGGTTCAGGACGGCACCACGCGCGGGCGCTATTCCATCATCGGCAGCCAGCCGGACATAATTCTCAAGGTAGAAGCCGGAGCGGCATCGATCAACCGCCAGGCGCAGATCAGCGAAGACACCTTCGAACCGCTGGCTGATCGTCCGCTCGACGCGCTGCGCAACCTGGTGGAAGACAGCAAGATCGAAGTACCTCCCGGCTTGCCACCGCAGTCAGCCGGTATCTATGGCTATCTCGGCTATGAGATGGTCCGATACATGGAGGTGCTGCCGGACACTAATCCGGACGACCTGCAGACCCCTGAAGCTATCCTGATGCGGCCGTCGCTCCTTGCGATCTTCGACACCCTTAAGGACGAGCTCTATCTGACGGCGCCAGTCTATGTGCGCACTGGTGTTTCGGCCCACCAGGCCTTTGCTGCGGCCGAGGCACGGGTGGACGATGCAATCAGCCGGCTGAGTCGGGCCACCCCCGCTGCGGCTGCCCTGCCCGACCTGGCTCGGATCGAGGTCACCAGCAACACCAGCCGAGACGAATACCTCGCCATGGTTGCCAAGGCCAAGGACTACATAACAGCAGGCGATATCTTCCAGGTGGTGCTGAGCCAGCGGTTTGCTGCCGATTTCAGCCTCCCACCCACAGCGCTTTATCGGGCACTGCGCCGAACCAATCCAAGTCCCTACATGTATTTCCTCGACTTTGGCGGCTTTGCGATCGCCGGATCGAGCCCCGAAATCCTGGTGCGCGTGCAGGATGGCGAGGTCACGATCAGGCCGATTGCGGGCACCCGCAAGCGAGGCTCCACCCCCACCCGCGACAAGGAGCTCGCCGAGGAACTGCTGGCCGATCCGAAGGAACTGGCAGAGCATTTGATGCTGCTCGATCTTGGACGGAACGATGTAGGGCGCGTGGCCAAGATCGGCACGGTGAAAGTCACCGACAAATTCTTCCTCGAATACTATTCTCACGTGATGCACATCGTCTCCAATGTCGTCGGGGTACTCGATCCCAAGTACGATTTCGTCGATGCCCTGTCGGCTGGCTTTCCCGCAGGAACCGTGTCAGGCGCGCCCAAGGTGCGTGCTATGGAAATCATCGACGAACTGGAAAAGTCCAAGCGGGGCATCTACGGGGGATGCGTCGGCTACTTCAGCGCCGACGGTACGATGGACACCTGCATCGTCCTGCGCACGGCAGTCCTGAAGAATGGCAAGCTGTTCGTTCAGTCTGGCGCCGGCATCGTCGCCGACAGCAAGGCCGAACTGGAGCAACTCGAATGCGAAAACAAGGCTCGCGCTCTTTTCAGCGCAGCTGAGGAAGCGTTACGCTATGCCGGCGAGGCAAGGATCGGGCAATGAGCAGAGCTTTGGGAAATCTCGTGATAAGGCTGCCGAGCCGGAACGTGCGGGTACGACAATGACCAGAACGCTTGTCATCGATAACTACGATAGCTTTACCTACAACCTTGTGCACCTTCTGGGCGAGCTTGGCGCTGAAATAGAGGTATACCGTAACGACAAGATCAGCCTCGACGAGATCGCTTCGAAAGCGCCTGAGGCCATTGTGCTGTCGCCTGGTCCCTGCACGCCAAACGAAGCGGGCATATGCCTCGATGCCATCGCGCGCTTCAAGTCCGATATCCCGATGCTTGGCGTTTGCCTGGGCCACCAGGCCATAGGTCAGGCCCTCGGCGGCGATGTCATCCGCGCCCCTCACCTGGCCCATGGCAAGACTTCCCAGATCAATCATACGGGAAAGGGCCTGTTCAGAGGCCTCAATGCGGGGTTCGAGGCCACCCGCTACCACTCCCTCATCGTGAAGCAGGAAACCCTGCCCGACGTACTGGAAGTGACAGCCACCACGGATGACGGCCTCATCATGGGAATGCAGCATCGGACCTTGCCAATGTACGGCGTACAGTTCCACCCGGAAAGCATCGCCTCGGAGAACGGGCATGCCCTGCTGCAGAATTTTCTCAACATCGCACGCGATTACAACCACAAGCGGGCCGCTTGATGGATATCAAGTCAGCCCTGCACAAGATTGCCGAGAGGCGCGACCTTACAGGCGAAGAAATGCGCGACGTGATGCGCATCATCATGGCCGGGGAAGCCACCCCCAGCCAGATCGGTGCGTTTTTGATGGGAATGCGGGTCAAGGGCGAAACGGTAGGGGAAATTGCTGCAGCCGTTTCGATCCTGCGCGAGCAGATGGTACCCGTTAAGGCGCCTGAAGAGGCCATCGATATCGTGGGCACCGGTGGCGATGGCCTGGGCAGCCTGAACATATCGACGACAACGGCTCTGGTGGTCGCGGCGGCGGGCGTACCGGTCGCCAAACACGGCAATCGGGCACTCTCATCGCGTTCGGGCGCATCGCAGGTTCTGGAGGCACTTGGGGTCAAGCTCGATCTGACGCCGGCCCAGATCGAACGCACCATTGCCGAGGTTGGCATCGGCTTCATGTTTGCACCCAGCCATCACCCAGCCATGCGCCACGTCGGCCCTTCGCGCAGTGAAATTGGGGTAAGGACCCTGTTCAACCTTCTTGGTCCGCAGTCCAATCCAGCCGGCGTTCGCCGATATCTGCTCGGTGTTTATGCGCAGCAATGGGTGGAACCGGTGGCAGCTGCGCTGCTTGCCAACCGGGCGATAAAGGCATGGGTTGTGCATTCAAGCGAGGGCTTGGACGAATTATCAACCTCTGGCACCAATTTCGTTGCCCAGATTTCGAATGGTGATCTTCGCAGCTTTGAATTGCATCCTGAGCAGGTCGGCTTGCAGGTGACCGACCCAAAGGATCTGCTGGGCGGCGAGCCGGCCGACAATGCATCGGCGATGACCGCATTGCTGGACGGCGCTCAGGGCGCTTATCGAGAAACGGTGCTGCTCAACGCCGGTGCGGCGCTGCTGATAGCCGACAAGGCCGACTCGATCCAAGACGGCATCGCCCTGGCACGCCAGACCATCGACAGCGGAGCGGCAAAAGATAAACTTGCCCGCCTTGTGACAGTATCGAACGGACGCGACTGATGAGCGACATCCTCAAGCAAATCGAAGCTTACAAGCGCGAAGAGATCGCGGCCGCCAAGGCTATACGACCGTGGGCAGATATCGTTGCGCAAGCCCATGACCAGCCGGCCCCGCGGGGCTTCATCAATGCCATTCGGGCCAAGCGGAGCGAAGGCCGCTATGCGCTGATTGCCGAAGTCAAAAAAGCCAGTCCTTCGAAGGGATTGATCCGGGCCGATTTCAACCCTGCCGAGATTGCCAGAGCCTACGAGACGGCTGGCGCCGCCTGTCTCTCCGTCCTCACCGACCGGCCCAGCTTTCAGGGCTCGCCCAGCTATCTGATCGAAGCTCGTGCCGCGACCAAATTACCGGTGTTGCGCAAGGACTTTTTGTTTGAAACCTATCAGGTGGCAGAAGCGCGGGCCTGGGGCGCCGACTGTATCCTCATCATCATGGCAGCGGTCGGCGATGACGTGGCCAGGTTCCTGCTGGACGCAGCCGAGGAATGGAAGATGGATTCGCTCGTCGAGATTCACGACCAGCTCGAGCTTGACCGGGCTCTCGCCCTGGGCGCCGAGTTCATCGGCATCAACAACCGCAACCTGCGCACCTTTGAAACAACGCTCGACACCTCCATCAACCTGGCTGTCGGGGTGCCCAGCGGAACTTTGCTGGTCAGCGAAAGCGGTATCGTCAGTCATGAGCACATCCGCAAGCTCGATGAGCAGGCCGGGATTTGCACCTTTCTGGTTGGAGAAAGCTTGATGCGACAGGACGATGTCATCGCTGCCACGCGCTCGCTCCTCATGGGCAACCCCACGTTGCAAGCTGATGTCTAAGACCCTCACCCACCTCAACGCCAGGGGCGAAGCGCACATTGTCGATATCGGCGACAAAGCTGCAACCAAGCGCCGGGCCGTTGCCCAGGCCCGGATCATTGCTGAAGCCGAAACCGTATCCGCCATCATGGGTGGCGGTCTCAGCAAGGGCGACGCACTGGCGGTTGCCCGGGTGGCCGGCATCATGGCTGCAAAAAAGACCTCTGAATTGATCCCGCTTTGCCACCCTATTGCGCTCACGAAAGTTGTGGTCAACATCGAAGCCGAAAACGCGGACGCCATTCGGATCGAGGCCATTGCTGAAACAACGGGCCCAACCGGCGTTGAAATGGAAGCGCTGGTGGCCGCGTCTACTGCCGCCCTTACGCTCTACGATATGGCCAAGGCCATCGATAAAGCCATGGTGATTACCAATCTGATGTTGGTCGAAAAGTCCGGCGGTAAATCCGGCAACTTTACCCGCACATGAGCCTGCTCTCTGCAGATGACGCCCTGGCGGCAATCCTTGCCCGGGTCCCGGCTCCGGCCTCCGAGGTGGTGCCATTAAGCCATGCCGCGGGTCGCGTATTGCTGCAGCCACTGCTCGCAAAACATGAACAACCCCCTTTCGATTCAAGTGCCATGGACGGTTATGCGGTCCGCGCGGCCGATATCGTGCCAGGGCATCTTTTGACAGTCATAGGCACCTCTCAAGCCGGTGCGGGTTTTCCCGGGCTTTTAGGGCCGAACCAAACCGTGCGGATCTTTACGGGCGCGCCGGTGCCCGAGGGCGCCGATACCGTCATCATGCAGGAGGAGGCGAACGCTCAAGGTACATCGGTCTCCTTTAACATCCAGCCGCGGCAGGGTCACAGCATTCGCCCCAGAGGAAGCGACTTTGCCACCGGGCAGTGCCTGATCGATGCGGGAACCGTTCTGTCTGCCATGCAAATCTCGGTCGCCGCAGCCGCCAGCACGGCAGATCTGGTTGTCGCCAAGCGCCCCCGAATTGCGCTGCTGGCTACAGGTGACGAACTGGTGTTGCCTGGCGCCGCAATGGGGCCCGGCCAGATAGCAGCATCCAACAGCTTCGGACTAGCATCGCTTGTGGCGCCCTATGCGGAAGCCGTAAGTGATCACGGCATTGCGCGTGACGACCGGCAGGAGCTAAGGGCCAAGCTTGAGACCATCTTTGCCGACCAGCCCGATATCGTCATCACTACCGGCGGCGCCAGTGTCGGGGATCACGATATCGTCCAGGAACTGCTGCTTGAGATGGGGGTGACGCTGGATTTCTGGCGCATCAATATGCGGCCCGGCAAACCCTTGATGTTCGGCACAC
>JAQGJI010000082.1 GCA_028290685.1 Devosia sp.
AACATCGGCTTGGTCGCGGACCGCACCTACACCTCATACGAGGAGATGGCTCGCGCCGAAGCGGCCCGCCCCGATGGCATTGAAGCTGTGTCCATCGTAACGCCGAATCACATGCACTACGGCCCGGCCAAGGCGTTCCTTGAAGCTGGCATTCACGTCATTTGCGACAAGCCGCTGACCTCAACGCTCGAAGACGCCCGCAAGCTGGCGCAAATCCAGCCCCGCAACGGCGCCAAGTTCCTGCTGACGCATAACTACACCGGCTATCCCCTGGTCCGGCAGGCCCGTGAACTGGTCGCCTCGGGGGCGCTGGGCACGATCCGGGTCGTTCAGGCTGAATATCCGCAGGATTGGCTGACCGAGCCTACAGCCGATGACAACAAGCAAGCGTCCTGGCGCACCGACCCGGCCCGCTCGGGCGCCGGTGGCGCAATCGGCGATATCGGCACGCACGCCTACAACCTGGCCCGCTTCGTCTCCGGCCTCAAAACCGATTCGGTGTCGGCCGACCTCACCAGCTTCGTTGCAGGGCGCCAGCTCGATGACAACGTGCATATCCTGTTGCGCTTTGAAGGCGGTGCAAAGGGTATGCTGTGGGCCAGCCAAGTCGCCGTCGGCAGCGAGAACGGCTTGCAGTTGCGCATCTATGGCGACAAAGGCGGGCTGGAATGGCGGCAGGACAATCCCAATTACATGTGGTTCACCGAGTTCGGCAAACCCAGGCAGCTGCTGACACGCGGCGGCGCTATCTCGGGCAATGCCGCCTCCACCATGAACGTGCGCATCCCCTCCGGCCATCCGGAAGGATATCTTGAGGCCTTCGCTACGCTCTACAGCCAGTTTGCTGCAGTGATCCGCGGCGAGGGTAGCCAATATGAGGACCTGCTGCCAAGCTTGGCTGACGGGGTCGAGGGCATGCAATTCATCATGGCTTCGGTTGAATCAAGCAGCAATGACGGCAAGTGGACCAAGCTGAGCACCGTCTAGGCGTCAACACACAGGACGTAGCCCGCTAACCCCGGGATGCGTCCTGGCTACTGGATGCGCGCTGTCGCGTATCCTTTCTGCTCAAGCAGATCGATCACGCTGCCCTCCCCGATCAGATGCGCTGCCCCCACGATCACCAAGACTTCGCTGTCATCAGCCAGCCTGCTCTGGAGCGGCGCGATCCAGTTGCGGTTCCGCGCATAAATCAGCCGTTCTAGAAACGCCTCTTCCAGCCCCCCATATCCGACAGAAACAGCGCGGCCAGTTTTTCTGGCGTACCCTCAACCCAGTGAGCCATCATCTGGTCGAGCACTGCTGGCAGTGCGTCAATTTCACCGAGCGTTGTTTCCAGCAAGGCCAATTGCTCCGCCTCCGATGCGCCCGAGAGCACATCCAGTTGCTGGTCCCCGCTCTCCAAAAATGCCTGCCGGTCGGCCGGTAATGCCGGTTGCAGCACGAACTCGACACCCTGGGCCGTATAGCCCTCCGCTGCCATGGCCCCAACCGACAGGGTGTTGGCGGCAAGCCACGGCTTCATCGCCACAAGGCTGCCCATCGGCAGGCCAATGGATCCCGCGACCTCCCGCAGCCTCTGCTGGGCTGTCTCGTCCAGCAAATCGGTCAACAGTGTGCCATCTGTGTAGATGCCGCGTGCAAAGGCCTTGGCGCCCATCTCAGCCATCGCCTGTGGGCCGATATCGGCCTCGAATATGATTTCGTCCGCTTGTGCCAGGGTGCGCTCAAACAATGCGGTGCGCCATTGTACATCTTCCGGCAGCACGTGGAACGATCCAAAAAGCCAGATCACGCTGTCATCGTCTCGCACTTCCCACATTGCCGGTGCGGCAAGACAGGGAACGCTTGCCGCCAAGGCCATGACAAACGGGAACAAGCGCGCTGCAGCCTTGAACATGGGAGTTCTCCTCGCCCCCACACTGCACCAGATCGGCTGATTTGCCAAAACGCTCCGCCTTGACCGCACTGGCCGCAAAATAAATGCGCCGCAATCACTTGCAGCGCATGTTGCGATTTCGGTCCGGCCTCGGGATCAGTGCGTCCAGGGCGTTTTCCGGTCAGCCCGGAAATTGTCGGGGTAGCTCTGCCGTTTCGGCGTGGCCTCGTGCGCCGGCTGCACGCTATAGGCAATGCCGTTTTTCTGGGCATAGGCTTCAGCCGCTTCAAGTGTATCGAAGGACAGCTTGATCTGCTGGCGCGTGTCACCCGAACTTGTGTAGCCCATCAGGGGCTCGATATCGCGCGGGCTCGTCGGCTCGTGGACCAGGACCCAGTTCCTGGTTTTGCCTTTGCCCGATTGCATGGCACTTTGGGCCGGGCGGTAGATACGGGCGGTCATGCAGTTCCTCAACACGATACACTGCGTGGGACAGATGTGATGGTCGGAGTACAAAGATTCGAACTTTGGACCCCCGGTTCCCAAAACCGGTGCTCTACCAGGCTGAGCTACACTCCGAGATCACTGCCCTCCGTTAGCCTGTTCAAAGCCAAAGGGCAAGCGCCCAGCGCAGGGTTTGTGGAAATGTTGCATTCAGCGCCACGGCCGCCCCGCCTGTTTCCTTCAGCGCGCTCTGGAATAGCGCTCCAGCGCAGCTGTGAGATCACCTTTGAGATCATCCACGCCTTCAAGCCCGATGTGCAGCCGGAACAGATTTCCCGCCTCGCTCCAGGGCCGGGCGGTTCGGTTGCTTCCCAACTTCACCGGCAAGCACAAGCTCTCGTACCCGCCCCATGAATAGCCCATGGTAAACACCCGCAGGTGATCGAGAAACGCCGCTATCGATGCTCGCGGCGCTGGCGCCAGCAGCACCCCGAACAGACTTCCCGACCCGGCGAAATCGCGTTTGAACAGCGCGTGGTCTGGATGGCTTGGCAGGGCAGGGTGCAGCACCTTGACGACCTCGGCCTGGCCCTCCAGCCAGCTGGCAATCGCCAGCGCCCGCTCCTGGTGCGCCCGCATGCGGATGGCAAGCGTTCGCAGCCCCCGTGCGACGAGGAAGGCGTCGTCCCCGGAGGTAAAAAAGCCCAAGGCGGCGCGATTGGCCTCGACGTCGCCCCAGGCTTCCTCCGTTGCCGAAAT
>JAQGJI010000116.1 GCA_028290685.1 Devosia sp.
TTGAACCAGAGCGTTTCCGCCTGGTTGACCTCGCCGGCGGAGCCAGAGCGCAAAGCACGTTACCAGGGTGCCGGAGCGGCTGGGGCGGGGCTTCTTTCCTTGCGGCCGTTACAGACCCACGCGATGGTTCGACACGTATGTCGAACCTCCCAACACGGAGCCGCGGATGGGCGGCGCGTGTGCCATTGTGGAAGGCGGCTTGCAGTGCGCATAAGCGTCATTGTGGACGTTAGGCGCGGCGGAGCCAAAAGGCCCAGGTCGCAAGGGTAGCGGCAGCCAGCCAGACCAGGATGATGACAGCGGCCCCCACGCGGCTCATGGGCCGGCCATCACGTTCTGCCGCCTGTGCTCTAAATTGTGCCATCAAAAGCGGCGGTATCAGTCGTACCGCCAAAAGAATGCCGAGCGGCACAAGGATGACGTCATCTAGGTAGCCGAGCACCGGAATGAAATCGGGGATCAGGTCGATGGGCGAGAGTGCGTAGGCCGCGACGCATCCTGCAGCCAGCTTTGCATACCATGGCACCCGTCGATCGCGCGCTGCGATCCAAAGGGCGACAACATCAAATGCGATTGCCCGCGCCCATTGCTTTGCTCTGTCGATTAATCCGACCATGCCGCCTCATACCATGACCTCACCCGGGCGCCCAGTTGCAGCCAGGCTGCAATCGATCCCGTCTCGGTCACCCCAGGGTCGTCCGGCCAGCCCGGAAACGCGCGCCAGCGCCATCGCGCGGTTGAACACATGCGCAACCAGACCGGCATGGCCTGCCTATCGCGGTAAGGGATGCCGCGCCATCAGGCGCAGTTCCGCGATGTTCTTGGCGCGCGACACGTCGAGGCCGCCGTAGTAGTGACGCCTCGTGGCACCGGCCATGGTATTCGCCCTCGACATCTCAGGTGATCAGGTAGCCACCATCGATCACTAGCACGGAGCCGGTGACGAAGCTGGCAAGCGGGGAGGATAGGTAGGCCACGCCGCCGACCAGGTCTTCCGGGCGCCCCCAGCGCGCCAGGGGCGTCCGGGCGAGGATGGGACGGGCACGCGCCTCATCGTCCTGCAAGGCCTTCGTCAATGGCGTTGCAATCCAGCCAGGCGCGATCGCATTCACCCGAATGCCGTCCTTTGCGTAGGCGATCGCCAAAGACTTGGTCAGTTGCGCAACGCCGCCCTTTGACGCCGAGTACCCCGGCACCATTCCGCCACCGAAAAAGCTCAACATGGAGGCGGTGTTGACGATGGTGCCCCCATTCTTTGCGAGCAAGGGCTGCGCGGCCGCGCAACTGCGCATCGTGCCGATCAGGTTGATATCGATGACGTCGGCAAAGACCTCGGGCTTGAACTCGTCGCCGCGGCGGATCACGCCCGCACAGTTGACCAGATGGTTGAGGCTATCGAGCCCGCTGAACAGCGACGCCACTGCTGCTTCATCACGAACATCGAGCTGCCGCACATCAACGTTGGGCATCTGCGCACGGGCAGCGTCGACTTCTTGTGTGGTTGCGCCGGTGACGATGACATCTGCACCTTCATCGACAAAGCCACGGGCGATTGCCGCGCCGATACCCGACGTGGCGCCCGTCACGACAATTTTTTTGCCGCGAAAACAATCAACTGGCCAAACAGCCATCTTACTTCCTCATCAAGGGCTGCACGCCGAGGCGCGCCAACCGGAACTAGCGGATGAACTGATCGACATAGTCGGAGCCAAGGCCGACTTCCTCGAAGTGCTTTCGGCACAAGTCGATCTTGGTGAAGACGTCCTCATAGCCGAGCACCTTGCCCCAGGGGTCAACATAGCACATCACGCCGTTAACCTGAAAATAGGTGATCATTTCCTCGACGTCGTCCGGAACGACAAGCGTATGGGTCTCGCCCGGTGGCTCATAGACATAGCTGCCCTCTTCAGCTACCCAGTCGTGCTCCAGATAGTGCCAGCGCCCCTTGAGCACCCAACCGTGTACCGGTTGGGGATGGCGGTGACGGGAAAGCACGCCCGCCTTGCGGACCTTGAGCAGATTCATCCAGTAGCCATGTGACCGGTTCAGGCACAGGGGCCGGAACCAGACGTTCTCTGCCTGGGGCACCCAAAGCCGCTCGTCGCAGTCCACCGCTTTGGGGATAACGATCTCGCTCAGGGCGTCCTTGGGAAAGGGAAGCTGATAGGGTGTCCTTGGGTCGTAGTCAGTGCCTTGAACAGGCATTTAAATCCCCTTTGATATGCAACATGTCAGCTGCGGTGGTCGGATTGGGCATCGATGGCTCATTCTGTGGCAAGAAAATCGTCGTAGTAGGCCTGGGTATGGTCGACGTGCTTGCGGACTGCCAGGCGCAGCCGGCTGAGATCGTTTGTCTGCACCGCTTCAACGATTTCCCGATGTTCGATTATGGACGCCTCGTTGTGGGACCTGGCTTGGGCGAACCGGTGGCGCAGGGCCGCAAATGCCGAGGATACCTGCGCCTGGTAGGTTGCGCGCAGATACGGCGATTGGGCCAGTTCGAAAAACACCAGGTGCAATGAGGTGTCGAGGTGCTGATACTTGACGCGACCTTCGTGCTCCAAGGCGGTGAGCATCTGATTGTAGATATCAGTGACCACCTTGCTCAGCCTGCCGTGCGCACGAAGCATGGAAAGTCGTGCGGCCTCGAGCTCCAACGCGGTCCGCAGCTCGCACAGGGCAGTGAGTGAATCCCGAGATGGCCGGAAAACGAAAGTTCCGAGCTGGGCACGGATTTCAACAAGCCCCTCGGACTGCAGCCGGCCGAAGGCAGCTCGGACCGGCGCCTTGGTGACGCCGTAGCCGTCTGCCAGTTGCTGTTCCGACAGCTTTTCACCCAGTTGGAAGGCGCCGCTTATGATGTCGTTCCTCATTCGCTCCAGGACGACCTCATTGATCTTCCTGGGACGCTCGATCTTTCCGCTCACGAGGGCTCGCCCCAGGGATGTATGCCGGCGATGCCAGGCGTCATTGCACGATGAACTATTGCACCAGACATTGCTGCCTACCTCCATACAGAGTGCTTGATTGCTAACGTGTAACATGTCAGTGGGGCAAGTGCTGATCACGCTCTTTGGGCAAATTGCGAGGTGCAGTCCAACGGGGCAGGGACGTAAACACCCCGGTCTCTGGTTTGATGGGTGGCCTTGCTCAGAACCGCGGCATTCGCGGCATGATCGTCGTCGTGCTGGGCGCGACACCGACGAGCCGGAAGAGCTGACCTAGCGGATATGGACCCGCGCAATCACGCCGCGTGGCACCCACACGATGTTCTCGGGCCGCAAGGAAGAACTCTCCATCAACGAGCCGATCACCTGTGGTGGCGTTGTGGTCAATCCGGGGACTTCATCGTTGCCGACCTGATGGGCGTCGTCGTGATCGCTCTCGCGAAAGCCAAAGAAGTTGTGCGCCTGGCCGCCGAACAGGCTGAGCGCGAGGAAAGACGCGCATGGGTCAGGCAGGGCAAGACCGTGGAAGACCTCTTGGCCGAGTTCGGGCCCATCTGAACCATGTCGATGGCGCCGACCACGCTGGTCCACTTGCCGGTAGCGGGCCGGCAGGTGCCGCCATTGCGCACCGATTGGTCGCAGGCCTGCTCGTCAACGCTCACCCACGGCGCCTGGCGACATGAACAACGGTGCC
>JAQGJI010000145.1 GCA_028290685.1 Devosia sp.
AAAAAGCGACGATGTCACGCATGGTGTCGGACCCGGTAGGCGCGGAGCTTCCTGCGCGCTAACGGCGTTGCCCGGGCCGAGTTCCCGCCAGTGCCCTTGCGTGGTTTGGCAGCGGCACCAAGGGGGAGGCGTTTACCGGGTCAAACCTGCCTGCAGCAGGCAGGCTCCGCCCAGGCCGGCTCAAGACCCTGGATCTTCACCCTCCTTGCTGGAGGGCAGCATGGCCCAGCCTCGCCGACCGCCCCCAGGAAAACGGCCCAGGAAGGGGTGGGAAACCGCCCCCCATTTACCAGCCGGTAACGGTGCGCTTCGATAGTGCCGCGGTGATTTCAAGCAAAGGAAAAGCCATGAGCGATTCAGGTCTTGCAGGCGGGCGCATCCGCTCGTTTGTTGAACGTATCGAAAATATCGAAGCCGAAATTGCCGAACTGAACGAAGGCAAGAAGGAGATTTTCGCCGAAGCCAAGGGCGAAGGGTTCGATATCAAGATCATCAAGGAAATCATCAAGCTGCGCAAGCAGGACGAAAGCGAACGTGATGAACACGAGACCTTGCTCGATTTGTACATGAAGGCGATGGACGGCGCAGAAGCGGTGGAAGAAGCCAAGGCAGCTTGACACGGCAGGCCCCCGGTGTGAGGGGCCCGCCGATCTGGCCCCGTGACCGGCCAGACAGCACGGACAAGCGTCAGGCCCATGGCGGGAGCCATCGTCTTGCCGAACAGTGCGGGCCGGCCCTACAAGGTTGAGCAACCGCGGTTCAGCAAGGAGGGCTGAGAATGGCTTTGAATGTACTTTTTATCGGCGGGACGGGGCAGATTTCCTATCCTTGCGTGGAGCGCGCCCTCGCCCAGGGCCACAGGGTCAGCGTTTACAACCGCGGGCTCAAGGAAAGCCAGCTTCCCCCCGGCGTCACCTCGATCGTGGGCGAACTCAAGGACCTGGCCAGTGCAGGACTGGCGGCAGCCAATTACGACGTCGTTTGCCAGTTCATCGCCTTCACGCCAGACCAGATTGCCCGCGACATCGAGGTGTTTTCCGGCCATTGCGGCCAGTATGTCTTCATCTCCTCCGCCTCGGTCTACCAGAAGCCCGCCCGCCATTATGTGATTACCGAGCAGACGCCGGCGATCAACCCCTACTGGCCCTACAGCCAGAACAAGATTGCCTGTGAGCAGATGCTGGCCAAGGCAGACAATCTGGCCTGGACCATCGTGCGCCCCAGCCACACGGTGCGCACCGGGCTGCCGGTCATGATCGGGGACAGCGATGTCATCGCCCGGCGCATGCTCGATGGCGAGCCGACAATCGTGGCAGGCGACGGCCACACACCCTGGACATTGACCCGCTCGGTGGATTTCGCCGTGCCGTTTGTCGGGCTTTTCGGCAAGCAGCAGGCGCTTGGCGAGGTGTTCCATATCACCTCGGACCGGGGTCACATCTGGGACCATATCCAGCGCGAGATTGCTGCCCAGCTGGGCGTTGAAGCCAAGATCGTGCATGTGCCAAGCGACACTTTGATCAAGTTCAACCCTGAATGGGTGGGCCCGCTTCTGGGCGACAAGTCCTGGACGGCGCTGTTTGACAATTCCAAGGTCAAGAGCGTTGCAGGCGATTTCACCTGCGCCGAGAGCCTTGGGGACATCCTGGCCGAGCCCATCCACCACATCAAGCAGCGGCTTGCGCGCAGCCGGCCGCCCAAGGGAGAACTGGACGCGCTTATCGATCGGATCTGTCAGGCTCAATCTGGTCTGGCACAGGCGTAAAACCTGGTCGGGCTGCCGTGGCACCTTCTGGGCCTTTCCCCGTTGATGGGCAAAGTTCCCAGGAGAATGGCATGACCCAGACCGTTTATCCGCCGCTCGATACGCTCAAGCCGATTGCCCAGAATGTGTGGATCGTCGATAGCGGTCCGCTGCCTGTGCTGGGCATGCCCCTGCCCGTGCGGATGACCATTATCCGCACCGGCAGCGGCGATCTGATCCTGCACTCCCCGACCCAATTCAGTTTCGCCCTGAAAGCGCAGCTTGACGGGCTCGGAAGTGTCGCCCACCTGCTGGCGCCCAACACCGCCCATTGGTCGTTCATAAAGGAATGGCAGGCCCATGTTCCCCATGCGGTCTGCTGGGGCGTACCGGGCCTGTCGGCCCGTCCGGCCGTGCAGAAATCGGGATTGCGCATCGACGAGGTTTTTACCGATGGCGTGCCGGATGCCTGGAACGGGGAAATCGAGATCGTGCTCGTGCGTGGCAAAGGCCTGATCGAGGCAGCGCTGTTTCACCGGCCCAGCCGGACGCTGGTGCTGACCGATCTGATCGTCAATCTCGAGCCCGAAAAACTCCCGCTGCCCATGCGCCTGGGCGCGCGGCTGGTGGGAGCGCTGGCCCCGGCGGGGAAGGCACCAAGCTATGCGCGCGCCGCCATCAAGGCAGGCGGAGCGCAAGCGCGTGCGGCGGCATCGCGGTTGGTCGAGCTTGCCCCCGAGCGGGTAATCTTCGCGCACGGCCGATGTCATGAGCATGAGGCAGCAAAGCACCTGCAAACCTCCCTTGACTGGCTCCTGCCACACTAAGTCTGGCTGGCCAGTTGCCAGAGGCTGTGGCACCAATAGCGCATCAAGCG
This sequence comes from Devosia sp., assembly GCA_028290685.1. Classification (GTDB taxonomy): domain Bacteria; phylum Pseudomonadota; class Alphaproteobacteria; order Rhizobiales; family Devosiaceae; genus Devosia. Next base: position 2,622 of record JAQGJI010000145.1, read on the forward strand.
AGGGGAGATCACTGCCATGGGCGAACGGCTGGCCGGAAAAATCTGTGTGGTAACGGCGGCGGGACAGGGAATAGGCCGCGCCATTGCCGAGCACTTCCTCAACGAGGGCGCCAGGGTTTTCGCCACCGATCTTGACCTTGAAAAGCTCGATGGGCTGAGCGGCGCCGAGGTCCACCAACTCGATGTGCGGTCCACCCCGGCCATCGACGCCCTGGCGGCGGCGACTGCCCCGATCGACATCCTGGTGAATGCCGCGGGCTTTGTCCATCACGGCTCGGCGCTGGCCTGCAGCGACGAGGAGTGGGACTTTTCCTTTGACGTCAATGTCAAATCGATGCACCGCACCGTGCGGGCTTTTCTGCCCGGCATGCTGGAGCGTGGCGGCGGCTCCATCGTCAATATCTCCTCGGGCGCCTCATCGGTGCGCGGCATCCCCAACCGGCACGCCTACGGCGCCAGCAAAGCCGCCGTTATCGGGCTGACCAAGGCTGTCGCCGCCGATTTCATAAGGCAGGGCATTCGCTGCAACGCCATCTGCCCGGGCACCATCCAATCCCCCTCCCTTGACGAGCGGATCGCGACCCTTGCCGCACAGACCGGGCGCACGGAAGACGCGGTGAGGGCAGACTTTGTCAATCGCCAGCCGCTCGGGCGTTTGGGCACGGCTGCGGAAATCGCCGCCCTTGCCGTTTACCTGGCCAGTGACGAGGCAAGCTACACCACCGGTTCCGTGTTCATGGCCGATGGCGGGTTTTCGCTGTAGCGCCCCCCCGTGCCCGCCCCCCAGCGCTCAGAAGCGCTCGTGCGCTTGCACGAGCCGGGAGCGCAGCAATTCGCCATTGTCGCTGAGGATGGAATAGGCAATGCCGGTCAGCAGGGAATTGATGCGGCGCAGGGCATGGATGGTTTCAAGGTGCAGATCGCTTGATTCCATGCTGGCCGAATTGCCCCCCCGCAGCCGGCCGAAATGCTGGTCCATGCTACGCCGTTCCAGAACGCCGATCTCGTCCTTTTCAACAACCAGTTGACGCGCCGATTCGGTGTCTTCCGACACAAGGACATTGAACGCCAGCTGCATGTTGGCCAGAACGCGGGCATGCAGATCGGTCAATTCCTGCCAGCCTTGCGGGGAAAAACTGAGCCTTCGGTCAACCTTTTGTTCGGCCAGGCGGAGCAATTGCTTGGCGATGATATCGCCGGCCTGCTCGAGGCTGATGGCAAAATTGGTAAGATCTGAAACCCGCCGGGTCTGGGTCGAGTCCATTTGCGTCCAATCGAGCCGGGTCAGAAACAGCTTGATCTCACGGTTGGCCTGATCGACCTCGCTTTCAAGCGCCTTGATGCGGCGAATGGCGGCTTTGTCTCCGCTCTGCAAAATCGCCATGACGGGTTGCAGCATGACCTCCACCATTTCGCTCATGCGCAGCAATTCACGGGTGGCGCTGGCCAGGGCGGCGTCGACATTGCCGTGGGCAGTAGCGCGCAGGGCGGGACTGCGCAGGCGGGCCACGTTGAGCTCGCCTTCCACGATTTTTTCGGTAACGAACCGATCGGTCAGCCGCGCCACGAGCCCGGTCAAGGGCAGGCCCAGCACCAGCACGCCAAGATTGAAAGCGATGTGCAGCAGGCTGGCCTGTAGCCCAACCCCCCCGGGCAAGCCAAGGCTGGCTGGTTGCAACAGCTGGAACAGCACGAGGCACACGATGGCAGCGCCGCCACGGAACACCAGCGTTCCGACGGCAATGCGGCGCGCCCGCACATCGCCGGCCCGGGTCATGCTCCAGGCGATCAGCGTGCCACCCAGGTTGGCCCCCAGCACAAAGGCGGCTGCGACCTCCAAGGGGATCAGTCCGGCCGAGCCGAAAGTGATGATCACCAGGACGCTCGCCACGGATGAATAGGACATCCAGGTGACAAGGCCAGCCACCAGGAAGCTGGTCCACAGATCGCCCCGCAGATAGGCAATGACAACGCCCAGCCCTTCGCTCGCCCGCCACGGGGCCGTGGCTTCCGAAACCATTTCCAGGGACAACAGCACAAAGGCAATCCCCAGCACCATCCGGCCCAGTTGCTTGGTCTGGCGGCTATTGCCACGCAGAAACAGAACGCCCCCCGCGATGATCAGGGGCGGCGTCAGCAAGGTCAGATCGAACGACAGGACACTGGCGACCAGGGCCGAGCCCAAATAGGCCCCGAGCATGAGGGCAAGACCAGCGCCGCTCCCCAGCAGCCCGCCGGCCGCAAAACTTGAGGCGAGCGCCGCCACAGCGGTCGAGCTCTGCAAGGCCACCGCCATCGCCATGCCGGCAGCGGCGGCGCTGATGCGTCTCTTGTTGGCATAGCCAAGCAAGCGCTTGAGCTGGGCGGAATAGGCACGTTCCACAGCCGTCCGAACCATCCGCACAGCCCAGAGCAACAGGACGATGGCCGCCACCAGATGCACGACGATGAAATACAAGCGGGGTCTCCTTGGCGCGGCGGGCAAGCCGCCCATCATGATGTTCACATGAACCGAACCCTTGCAACAATTCAGATATCCCAGGGCGGCGAGCGGATATCCACTGTCATAAAACTGCAAGGTCCGGGGCATAGAACCGTTGGAGGGCTGAAACAGACCTATCCGCCTCCTCACCAATGTTCAAATGAACAATTCTCGTTTGCAAAGGAAGATTCGATGCTATCAAATGGCGCCAAGCATGGGACGAGGAGGTCCCAGCGCAGTTCCAAGGGAGTAAGCATGAATAAGAGCGCAATGTTTTTGTCGGCCGGACTAGCCGCCGTACTCTCGGCGAGCCCAGCACTTGCCCAGACCGAGATCACCTGGTGGCACGCCATGAGCGCCGAGCTGGGCGAAAAGCTCGAGGAAGTGGCCCAAGGCTTCAACGATAGCCAGACCGAGTACAAGGTCACGCCCGTTTTCAAGGGCACCTATCCAGAAACCCTCAATGCCGCGATCTCGGCCTTCCGCGCCAACGAGCAGCCCGCCATCGTGCAGGTCTATGAAGTTGGCACCGGCACGATGATGGCTGCCCAGGGCGCCGTCTACCCCGTGCACCAGCTGATGACCGACAAGGGCGAGCCCTGGGACCCGAGCGGGTTCCTGCAGCCAGTGGTCGGCTATTATTCGGACACCGAAGGCAACATCCTGTCGATGCCCTTCAACTCGTCCACGCC
>JAQGJI010000150.1 GCA_028290685.1 Devosia sp.
TCTTCTGATTGAGATCAGCGACTTCTGCACGCAGGCGATCAAATTCGGCCTTGCGGACCATGCCGGCCTCGAACCGCTGCGAGAGCGTTTCAAGGGTCAGGCCGCGATCTGCAGCGAAGGCCGCATCGAACAGCGCCATGGTTTGGGCATCCGACTGCTTCTGAGCCACAATCGCGTAGTCGGGACTGACCCCCTCGAACACTTCGGCCAGGGACGCTGTAGCGGCGCCGCGCAAGGCAGGCGATTCCTGCAGGCGCAGCACCTGCACCCGCGCAAAGCCGTAGTGGCGGGCGAGGAACGACAACAAACCCGGCGGCAATGGCTTGTTGTGCGTCGGGTCCATGTGAAATGTCATGCTGCCAACGCGGATATTTTCCGGATTGGGCGTTTCAAGGATCAACAGGCCGCCCGGCTCGAGCACCCGCAGCGCCTGGGCGATCAACTCCTGCAAAAGAGCGAACGGCAGATGCTCGGCCAGATGAAAGCCGGAAACAACTGCCTGGCTGTGGTCCGGCTGCGCCTTGAGGCAGGCGATCGCATCGCCCTGCTCCGCAGAAAGACCACGGGCAAAACAATCCTCGAGCATGCCGGCATCGAGATCAACACCATGCGCGGCAAAACCGCGATGGCCCAGCAGTTCCAGCCACTCCCCGCGCCCGCAACCCAGGTCCAGCCCCTGGCGAGCGGCCGATATGCGCGCCAACGGCGTCAGGAAATCCCGATACACCTCGAGGCGCTGCAAGATCTCTGCCCGATGACCGCGAAACGCGGCCTCAAACTCCCGATAGAACCGATCAACCAACGCGGCTCACCTCAAGGCTGGGGGGTATCCAGGTGGTGCCAACAAAGGGCGAATGCTCGGGATTGACAACGGTGAAGACGCAAGCCAGGTCGCGCCACTCGTAATTGCCCGCCACATGCTCGTCGCCTTTGTGCAGGGACACAGCCACTGAGTAGTTGCCAACGCCTAGATTGGCGGGGAAGCTGAAGCCGTACTCAATGCGTTCGCCCAATCGGGGCGCCAGGATACGCTGCAAATGATAGGTGTTGGTGCCAAAGATGGGCTGGCCCAGCCGATCTTTGATCATGTAGCCGACCACCAATTCGGGCAAATCCTGGTGAACCGCCGTTTCAATGCGCAGCGTGAGGTGCTGCCCCACAGCTACGGTCTCCACGGGCAGCCCGGCCGCATCAAGCAGTTCAACAGCTGCAATGCTTGCTTCACCGGTACCGGAGGTCGTTTGAACCCGCCCGCCGGGCATGGCCACCTGGGTGACTTCATACCCTTCCTTTTTGGCAATCAGGGCATTGTAAAGGTCCATCACGTCCTGAGGATGGCCATCCATCAGCACCCGCCCCTCCGACAGAAGCAGAACGCGATCACACAAGCTGACAATGGAAGCACGGTCATGGGAGACCAGCAGCAGCGTGGTGCCCTGCTTCTGGAAGTCGCGGATACGGCTGAAGCTCTTGTGCTGGAAATAGGCGTCCCCCACGGAGAGCGCTTCATCCACGATCAGTATTTCAGGACGCTGGGCGGTCGCCACCGCAAACGCGACGCGCATCTGCATGCCGCTTGAATAGGTGCGCATGGGCTGGTCGAAATAGGCCCCGATATCGGCAAATTCTTCCACAGCAGGCATGATGGCGGCAATCTCTTCGCCACTGATGCCCATCATGCTGGCCGTGTTGCCGGCGTTTTCGCGGCCTGTGAGATCGCCGTTGAACCCCATGCCGAGTTCCAGAATGGCGGCGATGCGACCATCGACATGGATCGAGCCGGTCGTGGGCTGGAGAGTGCCCGTCAGCATCTTGAGCAGAGTGCTTTTACCGGCGCCGTTCTGGCCAACGATGCCCACGGCACTGCCCCGTTCGACCGAAAAGCTCAAATCCTGAAGGACATGGACTTCCTTGGTGGCCGCTATCTGGACACCGAACCAGCGGGCAATCCGGTGCCATTCGTGCTTGTACGTCCGAAATGACTTGCTGAGCCCATCGACCTTCAAAACGCTCATAGAACGTCCACCATTTCGGCACTGGCCTGGCGAAACAGGAACAGGGCAAGCGGAAACAAGAGCAACACCAGCACGATGACATAAAGAACGCTGTCGAGCGCAACGGGCTGGGCGTAGACGATAAGGCGGTGATAGCTGTCCACGATGTGAAACATCGGGCTGAGTTCAAGCAGGGAGTGGAACCGCTCGGGGATGATGTTGACCGGGTAAATGATCGGCGTGAACCAGAAAAGAACCTGAAGCAGAATTGGCACGACCTGCTCGATGTCGCGGATGAAGACGTTGAGAACACCCAGCGCCAGGCCGATGCATGCTGCAAACAGCGCAACCAGCAGGGCTGCCGGAATGACCAGCGCGATCTGGGGACCCACCGGATAGCCAAACAAGGCAAACAGCACGCACATCACGACAAAGAGCGCCGCATTGTTGATAAGCGCCGTGCCCACGGCGATGACGGGCAGGACGATGCGCGGGAAGCGCACCTTTTTGATGGTGTTGGCATTGGCGATGAACACCTTCATCAGGCGATCAACGATTTCGGCAAACAGGTTCCAGGCCAGCAGGCCCGACAGCAGATAGATGGCGTATCCGAAGGTATTGTCGATCCCGGGTATGCGCGAGGACATCAACCCCGAAAGGATGAAGGCATAAATGCAGACCTGCGCCAGGGGATTGAGCACCACCCAGGCAAAACCGAGGCGGCTTCGCACAAAGCGCGTCTTGAAATCAGCCAGTATGGACCGTGCCACATAGCCGCGAAAACTCCATAGACTGCGCAATAGACCGAACATAGACGCTCACCAGTCAGTTTGCCGCGGG
>JAQGJI010000157.1 GCA_028290685.1 Devosia sp.
GCGGCGCTGGAACCTAAATCCAGTGCGTCTACCAGTTCCGCCACACCCGCAAAAGGACCCGTTGGCCGGGTTGGCGTTGCATCTATATGAACTCCCAAGGCCAGTCAAAGCTTGATTTTTGCCCGGCGAGCGCCAAACAAGTGCACTCCTGCTCAGCACACAGACATCGCCGCCGCCTAAAAAATAGCCAGGCTGCTCCCGTCTTACTCACATAGTTCCAGCGCTTGCGGCGAACTTCGCACCCGTGTCAACGCAAGCTGTTGAAACGACTAATCTTTTCTCTGCACGGCACACTGGCACACCCCGTGCATACGCTGGGGCGACAGACGCCGAAAATGCCACGTGGAGGCTCGCAGTGAAAAAGATCGAGGCTATCGTAAAGCCGTTCAAGCTCGACGAAGTCAAAGAGGCGCTTCAAGAAGTTGGCCTTCAGGGCATCACAGTGACGGAGGCCAAGGGCTTCGGTCGCCAGAAAGGCCACACCGAACTTTATCGCGGTGCAGAATATGTCGTCGACTTTCTGCCCAAGGTGAAAGTGGAAGTCGTGTGCCCGGATGAATTGGCGGAAAAGGCCATCGAAGCCATCCGCAATGCCGCGCAAACTGGCCGCATTGGTGACGGTAAGATTTTTGTCTACTCCGTCGAGCAAGCCATCCGAATCCGTACCGGAGAATTCGGCGACGACGCGCTCTAGGGTCAACCACCCGCGCGTTACGCCGCATACAAAACCATGCATTCCTAACCAGACAGGGAAAATCTCAATGACGACAGCAGCCGATATCCTCAAGCGCATCAAGGATGAAAACATCAAGTATGTCGATTTGCGCTTCACCGACATGCGCGGCAAGCTGCAGCACGTGACCTTCGACCAGACCATGGTCGACGAGGACCTGTTTGAAGAAGGCACCATGTTCGATGGTTCCTCGATCGCCGGCTGGAAGGCCATCAACGAGTCCGACATGGTGCTGATGCCCGATCCGGACTCGGCCTACATGGATCCGTTCTTCGGCGCCTCGACCCTCGCCATCAACTGCGACATCCTTGAGCCGCTCACCTACCAGCCCTATTCCCGCGATCCGCGCACGACGGCAAAGAAGGCCGAAGCCTACGTCAAGGAACTCGGCTTTGGCGACAGCGTCTATTTCGGGCCGGAGCCTGAATTCTTCATCTTCGACGATGTCCGCTATTCCAACACCACCTACAAGGTCGGTTTCTCGGTGGATTCATCGGAGCTGCCGACCAACAACGACACCGAGTACGAAGCGGGCAATAACGGCCACCACATCGCGCTCAAGAAGGGCTATTTCCCGGTTCCCCCGCTCGACACGGCCCAGGACATGCGCGGCGAGATGCTCGCAGCCATGGGCGAAATGGGCGTGCCGATCGAAAAGCACCACCACGAAGTGGCCTCTGCCCAGCATGAACTCGGCATCAAGTATTGCCCGATGATCAAGGCTGCCGACTCGGTCCAGATCTACAAATACGTGATCCAGCAGGTCGCCAATGCCTACGGCAAGACGGCAACCTTCATGCCCAAGCCCGTCTATGGCGACAACGGCTCGGGCATGCACTGCCACCAGTCGATCTGGAAGGACGGCAAGAACACCTTTGCCGGCGACCAGTACGCCGGTCTGTCGATGGAAGCCCTCTACTACATCGGCGGCATCATCAAGCACGCCAAGGCGATCAACGCCTTCACCAACCCGACCACCAACAGCTACAAGCGCCTGGTGCCCGGCTTCGAGGCTCCCGTGCTGCTGGCCTACTCGGCCCGCAATCGTTCGGCGTCCTGCCGGATTCCGTTCGGCCAGTCCCCCAAGGCCAAGCGCGTCGAAGTGCGCTTTCCCGATCCCCTGGCGAACCCGTACCTCGGTTTTGCGGCCATGCTGATGGCGGGCCTTGATGGCATCAAGAACAAGATCCACCCTGGCGACCCGATGGACAAGGATCTCTACGAGCTTCCCAAGGAAGAACTCAAGGAAATCCCGACCGTGTGCGGCTCACTGCGCGAAGCGCTCGAAAGCCTTGATCAGGATCGCGAGTTCCTTTTGGCTGGCGGCGTGTTCGAAAACGACCAGATCGACAGCTACATCGAGCTCAAGATGACCGAAGTCATCAAGTTCGAGCACACGCCCCATCCGGTTGAGTATGAAATGTATTACTCGGCTTAAGGGTCGGCGTGCTGCTGAAGAAGGGCTCCTTGGGGAGCCCTTTTTTTAAGGCGCGTCTCCTCGTTCTGGTCATGGCGTAGCCCCCGGCGAGGGTCTCTCAAGACGGGTTCGAGCCTGCCCCGGAACGACATCGAGCCTGCTGATCCGCGAGTAAAAGGACCCACGTGGCGCTCCATATTTGTTCCCGCATCACCAACTCGTGACCCCCTCTCCACACCGTCGCCAAATTCGTTTGCATTTTACGGAATGGTAACGACGCTGAATTATTCTCGCGACATTACCGGTTATCCGGGGCGCGTGGGGCTCCCTCGGACTTATCCGGCAGTGGTGTTGCGTACGGGCGCGGAAGTGCTCGATTTCAGAGTTGGAGTACCGGGTGGCTTCTCAGGCGAAAACCCCATGGCACGTCGTTTTCACGCGCGCCTTTGCCGCAGTTCTTGTAGCCCTTGCGATCAGCGCTCACGCAGCTGCGCCGGCTCATGCAATCGAAAATCTGCGCAAGTACGCGGGGATCGTCGTCGACGCCAAGTCCGGCAAGGTGCTTTACGAAGAGGCCGCCGACAGTCGTCGCTATCCTGCCTCGGTTGCCAAGGTTATGACGCTCTATGTCCTGTTCCAGGAGCTGAGCGCTGGCAACATCAAGCTGTCCACCAAGATGACGGTGTCTCGCCACGCGGCGGCGGCCGTGCCGACCAAGCTTGGCTTGCGCGCGGGCTCCACGATCACGGTCGAGGACGCCATGAAGTCGCTGGTCACCCTGTCGGCCAACGACATGGCTCGCGTTATTGCCGAACACATTTCCGGTTCGGAGTCGAAGTTCGGCGAGCGGATGACAGCAACCGCCCGTGCCTTGGGCATGCGCAGCACCACCTATCGCAATGCTTCGGGCCTGCCCGATGGCGGCCAGGTGACCACCGTGCGCGATCAGGCCATCCTGGGCATCGCCATCTACCAGCACTTTCCCAGCTATTATGAACTCTTCCAGAC
>JAQGJI010000169.1 GCA_028290685.1 Devosia sp.
GTTCCCTCCTCATTCACCTCGGCAATGGGCGCGGGCGCCATGAGCGCAGCAACGGCTGTAAACATCGCCTTGTTCTTCATTCAGCGCGGCTTTCGCTATGTTCCCGTGACCATGACGGGACTGGCCGTTCTCAACTATTTCCGTTTTCGATTTTTCCAAAAGAGCCGCCCTGCGGCTATTGAGCCAGCGGAGTAAATCATGAGCTACGATTTGGCGAACATCTTTGCCAGGATTCTGCGCGGTGAAGTTCCAGCTCACAAGGTTTATGAGGATGACACCGCGCTGGTGATGATGGACATTTTCCCTCAATCGCGCGGGCATACCCTTGTTATTCCCAAGGCTGCGTCCCTCAATCTGCTGGATGCCGATCCGGCAGTTCTATCCGCGCTGATGCCCCTGGTTCAGCGTGTCGCCAATGCGGTCAAAGCGGCCACAAGCGCAGATGGCATTCGCATCGCCCAGTTCAACGAAGCCGCCGCAGGCCAGTCCGTCTTCCATCTCCACTTCCACATTATCCCGGCCTATGAAGGCGTTGCACTGGGAGCCCATGGCGGCGGCAAGGCAGATGATGGTGAGTTGGCGGCCTTGGCTCAGGACATAGCACGGCGACTCTAAGCCCCCTTGGACGTGTGCCTTAGGGAGCTGCCATCACAAACTGTGATCGATCACCAACCCGCCTTTGAGGGTCACGATCCGGTCGGCGCGCCGTGCAAGATCATGGTTGTGCGTCGCGATAAGGGCCGCTGCGCCCTCGTTCTTGATCAGATTGGCCAAGGCGCCGAACACTATGTCACTTGTCTCGGGATCGAGATTGCCCGTCGGTTCGTCCGCAAGGATCACCTTGGGATGATTGGCCGCGGCCCGCGCGATCGCCACCCGCTGCTGCTCGCCACCCGAAAGCTCGGCTGGCCTGTGGCTGGCGCGCGGCCCGATCCCCAGCAGGTCCAGCAGTTCCATCGAGCGCTTGTCAGCCTCCTGCTGCGACTTGCCAGCAATCAGTTGCGGCATGGAGACATTCTCCAGCGCGGTAAACTCAGGCAGCAGATGATGGAATTGATAGACATAGCCGACCGTTGAGCGGCGCAACTGCGTTCGGCCCCGGTCGCCCAGTTTGCTGGTCTTGATGCCGATGATTTCAACCTCACCGCCCTGCGGGCTTTCCAGCAGGCCTGAGAGGTGCAACAGCGTCGATTTACCGGCACCAGAAGGCGCCACCAACGCTACGAGTTCGCCGGTGCGTACGGTCAGGTTTGCTGCTTCCAGCACCCGAACGATTTTGTCCCCGTGCCCATAGTGCCGGTGAACGTCGGTCAAGACCAGGTGGGGCTTACTCATAACGCAGGGCCTCCACCGGATCGTATTGAGCGGCACGCCACGCCGGGTAAAGCGTCGCAAGAAAGCTTAGCCCAAGCGCCAGGCACACAACGACGGTCACTTCAACCGGATCGGTCTTGGACGGGAGCGAAGAAAGAAAAAACACCTCCGGTGGAAAGATTGCCACCCCAAGCGTATTCGACAGGAAGGCCCGCAAGGGCTCGGCATTGGCGGCAACGATCAGCCCAAGCCCAGTTCCCACCAGAGTCCCGATGACGCCAATCGTGGTCCCGGTAATCGAGAATATTCGCATGATGGCGCCACGACTGGCGCCCATGGTGCGCAGCACTGCAATGTCGGAACTCTTGTCCTTCACCAGCATGATCAAGCTGGAAATAATATTGAACGCCGCCACCAGGATGATCATCGACAAAATAGTGAACATCACGACCCGCTCCACCTGCAGCGCGGAAAAGAACGTTTCGTTACGCTGCTGCCAATCGGTGAGCACCAATGGTCTGATCGGCGCTGACTGGATGCGCTCGCGCATGACAGCAATATTGTCTGGATCGTCGATGAAAATTTCAGCGGCGCTCGCCTGGTTGACACGCTCGTAGGCAGCATCAATTTCCGCATCGCTTGCCAGGGGATCAAGCTGCTCGAAGCCGGGTCGCAGCACCTCGGTAAACATCTTGAAATAGTCCTGAGCAGGCTCAAGCGGCATGTACATGAAGAAGCTGTCGAACTCCACCATGCCAAGATCAAAGATGACGTTGACGGGGTAGGACTTGATCTGCGGTGTCGTCCCGAAGGGCGTCATTGCCCCGTCGGGATTGATGATCTGGACCTGATCCCCAAGCGAGACACCAAGCGTCTGGGCCAGCCGGTACCCTATGCCAATCCCCCGGCTCTCGTCCCATCCGTCCCAGCCGCCCTGCTCGGCAGCGTCATACAGCAGCGTCAGCTTCTTGAGGTTTTCCTCGTCCATACCGCGCACGGTAACGCCCGTTGAATTTCCCCGGCCCGATGCCAGCACCTGTCCCTCAACAAAATAAACGGCAAAATCCACCCCAGGTATGGTCTGGATGGTCGCGATGGTTTCCTCGTAGTCGGTGAATTGGCTTTCAATGGGGTAGGCGGTGAAGTGGCCGTTGAGCCCAAGGATCTTCGTCAGCAACTCTGCCCGAAACCCGTTCATGACCGACATCACGACAATCAGCGTCGCCACGCCGATGGCAACGCCCACCATCGTCAGGCTGGCAATCACCGAAATGAAGGCTTCCTTGCGGCGCGCCCGAAGATAGCGCCCGGCGATCATCCACTCAAAGCGCGAGAAAGGCCGTGTACCCTTGTTGAGCAGCGTAGGCGCCGTATCGGTCAAAGGTCATTCTTTCTCTGGGGTTCGATCAGGCCTTTGAGGCGTGTCACAGCCTCAGCAAGCGCAAGCGTCTCCCGCTCACCACTCTTGCGGTGTTTGATTTCCACCTCGCCAGCCTTCAGACCACGCGGGCCAACGATAAGCTGGTAAGGAATGCCGATCAGGTCGGCTGTCGTAAACTTGGCGCCCGCCCCCTGGTCGCGATCGTCATAAAGCGTATCGACACCTGCAGCGCTGAGCGCACTATAGAGTTCATCGCACGCCGCATCGCATGCACTATCGCCGGCCTTGAGATTGATCAGCACAGCCTCGAAAGGCGCAACGCTCACGGGCCAGACAATGCCGGCCTCGTCGTGGCATGCTTCGATGATCGCGGGTACCAGCCGGGTCAGGCCAACGCCATACGACCCCATGTGAACCGTGATTTCCTTGCCCTCGGGGCCCGTGACACTCGCCTTCATTGGCTCGGAATACTTGGTGCCGAAGTAGAAAATATGACCCACTTCGATGCCTCGGGCTGAGACGCGGAACTCTTCGGGCACAGCTTCCTGGTACTCCGCCATGTCCACCATGTCCTCGGTAGCGGCGTAAAGCGAGGTCCAATCATTGAAGATCGGCTTCAGATCGCCTCGGAAATCGGTATCCGGGCCCGGAATAGGTTTTTCGAGCAGCCGCTTGTCACAGAACACGGCACTTTCACCGGTGTCGGCCAGAACAATCCATTCATGGCTCAAATCCCCGCCGATCGGCCCGGTATCGGCGCGCATTGGAATAGCCGTCAAACCCATGCGCGCATAGGTGCGCATGTACGCCACAAACATGCGCTCATACGCTTTGACTGCATCTTCTTTGTTCAGATCAAACGAATAGGCGTCCTTCATCAGGAATTCGCGGCTGCGCATCGCGCCAAAGCGCGGCCGCACCTCGTCGCGGAACTTCCATTGAATATGATAGAGATTGAGCGGCAAATCCTTGTAGGACTTCACATAGGAACGGAAGATGTCGGTAATCATCTCCTCATTGGTCGGCCCATAGAGAAATTCACGCTCGTGCCGATCCTCGATGCGGAGCATTTCCTTGCCGTAGGCCTCATAACGCCCGGACTCCCGCCACAAATCGGCGGACTGGATTGTCGGCATCAGCAGTTCGATCGCGCCGGACCGGTTCTGCTCTTCCTCGATGATCCTTTGCACCTTCATCAAGACCTTGTAGCCCAGCGGCAGCCAGGAATAGAGGCCCGAGGCCTGCTGACGGATCATTCCGGCGCGCAACATCAGCCGGTGCGACACGATTTCGGCTTCCTTCGGCACATCGCGTAGCACCGGCATGAAGTAACGGGACAGGCGCATGGGAACTCCCGACAGAACAGTCGACTCAGGGCTTTTGCTGGAGCCCACTCAAACCCTGTTCGTCCGTTCGATGCAAGCATGGAAGCCATGCAGAATCCGCGTGACAGCCCCGTAACAACTTGTTACGGTTCAGCATAATAACGCAACGGGCGGCCCAAACCGCCGGACGTCGACAACGTCAAGGGAGGAGCGTTGGCAGCGCGCTTCAGTAGCGCACCTAAGACCAGCGTATTGTCGAGCGAA
>JAQGJI010000188.1 GCA_028290685.1 Devosia sp.
TGAGAGCCGGGCCCGGTGCCCGGCTTTTTTGTTTCCGTAGTTCGCTACAGGCTTTGGTGCGGCTTTGGCTCGATCTCAGGATGGATCCCGGATCAAGCCGGGGATGACATCGGGAGCGGGGAAGGGCTGGCGTAAAACAAGGGCCGCCAAAATTTCATTCCCAGCGGGCCTTGGCCTTGTCGTCCTCGCTCTTTGCTTGAACCCAACTGGTGCCCTGGGGGCCGGTCTCCTGCTTCCAGAAGGGGGCGTCGGTCTTGAGGTAGTCCATCAGGAACTCGGCGCCTTCGAAGGCGGCTTGCCGATGAGGCGACAAGGTCATGACCTGGACGATGGGCTCGCCGGGCGCGAGCGTGCCGTAGCGATGAATGATGGTGGCAGCCAGCAGGCTGAAGCGGTGCCTTGCCTGCTCGACGATGGCGGTCAGTTGATTGACGGCGAGCTCTGGATAGCATTCGAGCGTCAGGGCGCTGATCGGGTCTTGCGGGTCGGAGCGGACCACGCCGGTAAACGTCGCTGCAGCACCTGCGCCGTTGCTGGCTTCAAGAAATGCGTTGAGCTCGGCGCCGGGATCAAAAGCCTCGGTAGTGACACGGACAGCCATGTCAGCCCCCGGTCATGGGGGGAAAGAAGGCGACCGTGCTGGCGCCGCGGACAGGCGCGTCGTGCCCGACGAGCTTTGCGTCGACAGCTGCCTTGATCAGGGCGCGCTTTTGGGTGGCATGGGCGAAAGCCTCGTCCCGGCTGGCCAGCCAGTCGATCAACTGGGCGATTGTACCGATCTCGTCGGGAGGAGATACCTCCTCCTCTGCACGATTGAGACGTTCCCGCAGCCAGGCGAAGTACAGTATCTTCATCGCGCGTCAGCCGCCAGGTGAGGCCAGCTGGCTCGCAGATATTGGAAGCCGGTCCACAATGTCAGCGCTCCGGCTACCCAGAGCACAACATCGCTCAGCAGGGTAAGGCCAGGCACGATTGACTCCAGCAGCACCAGGGCAAGCGATACCAGCTGGATGGTGGTTTTCCATTTTGCCAGCCAGCTGACGTTGAGTACCACCTTGGTGTTGCCCAAGAACTCGCGCAGGCCGGAAACGAAAAATTCGCGAAACAGAATGGCACAGGCAGGAAGCATGTCCCATGCGGACAGGCTGCCATCCCAGGCTAGCGCTGCAATCAGGATGCCGACAAGGAGCTTGTCGGCGATCGGATCAAGCATGCGGCCCAGGGGAGAATATTGATCCCAGGCGCGGGCAAGATAGCCATCGAGCCAATCGCTGGCGGCAGCTACAACATAGATCACCAAAGCAACCAGCCGCAAAGTCGGGTCCCCGCTCATCACCAAAGCCACGATGGGGATTATCGCCAGGATTCGGGCGATGGTGATAAGATTGGGGATGAGAAGAAGCGGTGATCTGGCCATGGAGGGACAGAACAGGAATGGGGCAGGAGGGTCAAGTGCGGCTTTGCAAAACGCCCCTCCAACCTCGCCCTAGACCGGGTTCATCATCAAGCGACCTGCTGATTGTTTGCGTCGCGCCGCCGGGCGACGGCATCGGCAAGGGCCTTGAGGGCTATGACGGTTGTGTCCCAATCGATGCAGCCATCCGTGATGGACTGGCCATATGCCAGAGGCTGACCGGCAACGAGATCCTGCCGGCCGGCAACGAGATTGCTTTCCACCATGACGCCGATGATCCGGCGATCGCCGGCGGCCAGTTGTGATCCGATGTCCGCCAGGACGAGGGGCTGATTGTCCGGGTTCTTGGATGAATTGGCGTGGCTGGCGTCGACCATGATGGCAGGTTGGAGGCCGGCCCTGGTGGCTGCGGATGACGCAGCGTCGATGCTGGCGGCGTCGTAATTGGTGGTTTTGCCGCCGCGCAGGATGATGTGGCAGTCCTCGTTGCCCGTGGTGGCGGCGATGGCGGAGCGGCCGTCCTTGGTGACAGCGAGGAAATGATGCGGCTGGCTGGCAGATTGGACGGCGTCCAGAGCAATTCGGATGTTGCCATCGGTGCCGTTCTTGAAGCCAACCGGGCAGGAGAGGCCTGAGGCCAGTTCCCGATGAATCTGGGATTCGGTGGTGCGCGCGCCGATAGCGGCCCAGCTGACGAGGTCCGCAATGTATTGCGGGGTCGTCATGTCGAGGAATTCGCAAGCGGCCGGCAGGCCCAGATTGGCGATATCGAGCAGCAGGGCGCGGGCGGTATGCAGACCTTGATCGATCTGGAAGCTGCCATCGAGGTCCGGATCATTGATGAGACCTTTCCAGCCCACCGTCGTGCGCGGCTTTTCGAAATAGACCCGCATGATAATTTCGAGTTGGTCACCAAGGGTGTTGCGCAGAGCAACGAGGCGCTTGGCATAGTCCAGTGCTGCTGCCGGGTCGTGAATCGAGCAGGGGCCGACAATGACGGCGAGGCGGTCGTCGGTGCCCTGGAGAATGTTGTGGAAAGCGTGCCGGGCACCCAGCACGGTTCGGGTGGCAGCGTCGGTGCGCGGGTGCTGGCGCATGACTTCGATGGGGGTGGTCAGTTCCTTGATGGCGCTGATGCGCAGATCGTCAGTCGATTTCAGCACGGGTGGACTCCTCGGATTGTTGGGGAGGCGGCCACAAAAAAAACCGCCTCGAAAGTTCGGGCGGTGGGCTGGGGTTTGATGCTTATCGGGTCAGGATCAGATCAAGCGCGCACTAGCCTCCGCCGGGAGCGGATAGCTAAAATACCAAAACGAGATGGTTGCGACGCAGATCATGAAAGAAACTGTAGCGCGGCATTGGATGGTTGTCGATCCCTCCTGTCGCAGGGCGTGCGCAGGCGCCGCCCCGGGTGCGGTGATGGAGTGAGCAATGGTGGCGGGGCCGGTGCCCCGATAAGTTTTAGTGTGTTGAAGCACAAGCCCCGCCACCACGCCGGGATTTTCGCAAGGTCGGCTGGTGACACCGTTGTTTCAGGTGCAGCTCCCGATGTCCCCACGCAAGCAGGGCGACCCCTGCTCCCCGGCTGTCCCCGCGCGCATCACTCGTCATGACTGGGCTCTGCGTGGGCGATGGAGAGAAGAATAGCGCAAATCAAACACGAGGGGAGAAGATGGACAAGTTGGTGTCTGGGAAGAGCGCAACCGAGCCTCCCCGCTCGTCCGGGAAGGAGCGGCCGGCGAGGGGGCACCGTGGTGCCACAGCCGCAGCGTCATTGCGGGACGCGATCCCCGGGCCATCCTGTTCGAGCCACCTGGCGGCTGTGGCGGGACCTTGGGGATAGGCCCCA
>JAQGJI010000195.1 GCA_028290685.1 Devosia sp.
CGCGCGAACTCAGGACTTCGAGCTGCAGCTGGCCCACGACGCCCACGATCCAGTCGGCACCGATGACGCGCCGGAACACCTGGGTGACGCCCTCTTCGGAAAGGTCCGACAGCGCCTTGGCCATCTGCTTGGTCTTCATGTGGTCGGTGAGGCGCACGCGGCGGATGATTTCAGGCGCGAAATTGGGGATGCCGGTGACGTTGATCGCAGCGCCCTCGGTGAGCGTATCGCCCACCGAGAGCGTGCCGTGGTTGGGAATGCCCACGATATCGCCGGCGACCGCCTGCTCGGCCAGTTCGCGATCATTGCCGAAAAAGAACATCGGGTTGGATACGGCCATGTCCTTGCCGGAACGAACGTTCTTGAGGCGCATGCCGCGCGTGAAGGTGCCCGAGCACAGGCGCACAAAGGCGATGCGGTCGCGGTGGTTGGCGTCCATGTTGGCCTGCACCTTGAACACGAAGCCTGTGACCTTCTTGTCGGCAGGCTCGATGGGTTCGGGAATGGCTGGCTGCGGGCGCGGCTCGGGGCCCCACTCGCCCAAGGTGCGCAGCAGTTCGGCGACGCCGATGCCCTTGAGAGCCGAGCCGAACAGCACGGGGCTGAGATGGCCGGCGTGGAAGGTTTCAAGATCAAACGCCGGGAGCATGGCAGTGGCCATTTCCAGCGTTTCAAGCGCCGTCATGAACACTGGATCATCGACCAGCGTTTCGTTGTCGAGCAGGTCCTCGATGGCCTCGTACTCGGCGATCGGCTTGCCTTGCGGCGAGAGCACGCGCTTTTCGAGCAGGTCGAGATAGCCATGGAAATCCACCCCCTGCCCGATCGGCCACAGCACCGGGGTGAGGTCGAGCGCCAGCTTGCCCTGGATCTCATCGATCAGATCGAGCGGCGAGAGGCCCTCGCGGTCCACCTTGTTGATGAAGGTGATGATCGGGATGTCACGCAGCCGGCAGACTTCGAAGAGTTTGAGCGTCTGCGCCTCGATGCCCTTGGCGGCGTCGATCACCATGATGGCCGCGTCGACCGCGGTCAGGGTGCGATAGGTGTCCTCGGAAAAGTCCGAGTGACCCGGGGTATCGAGCAGGTTCAGCGTCAGCCCGTCATAATCGAAGGTCATCACCGAGGAGGTGATGGAAATGCCGCGCTGCTGCTCCATTTCCATCCAGTCCGAACGGGTGGAGCGCACGCCGGCCTTGCCGCGCACGGCCCCCGCCTGCTGGATAGCACCGGCAGCCGCGAGCAGGCGCTCGGTCAGCGTGGTCTTGCCCGCGTCCGGGTGCGAAATGATCGCAAAGGTCCGGCGGGTGCGGAACGGTTCGAGGGCGGGCCGGGGCGATGGCGCTGCGGCAGTGGATAGGGACATGGGGCTGCTGGGAATGTTGAGCGCAAGCGGGCGCGGCAAATGTTGAGGCGTATATAGGGCGTGGCGGAGGTGGGGTCAAATCGGGGCAAGCCAGCCGGTTGTGTTGCCACGCCCCAGTGGTTCCGACAGGCTCGCCATCGGGGCTGGTGTTAACCGCGCCTTTGCCATGGCACTCCGGTTTGGATGGATCAGCGTCTTCCCCTGAAAAATTAACCTATGGGTAAGAAAGGGTTCGGTTTGGTTCAAATTGAATGTATTAATGGGCTTTGAACCGGCGCGCGGCGGCGTGGGTCCAGGGAAACATTCGGTGGCTTTTGCGTCGAAATGTTTCTATTTGACTGCCCATCCGGCAACGGGTGAGCGGGCATGACCACTCCTACCATCCGCCTTGTTGCTGCCAAGCCGACGCGAGAGTTGTAAAGAGTATGGCGAAGAACCCGACCCCCAAGAATGACCCGGCAGCGCTGGCCTTTTCAGCCGTTGAAGACGCCCTCAAGGATTCGGTGTTCAATCTGGATACGCCAACGCCGGCCAAGCCGGGCGACAAGAAGCCCGCCCCTGTGAAATCGGAACGCTTGCGGGCAGCCGACAAGATCGCCCAGCAGGCTGGCACAGTCGCCAATGACGACCGGTTTGCGCCATCCAAGATCCTGTATGGCCTGCACAATAGTTCATCGGCCACGCCCATCTGGATCGCCGTGGGCCTTTCGGTGCTGTGGCTGACCATTACCGGCATCGGCGCTTACCTGCGCTATGGCGCCCAGTTCGGCAATTTCGGCCAGTTTGTCGGCACCTTTGATTTCATCGGCCTGCTCGCCACCATGGTACTGCCGGTATTCGGCTTTTTTGCCGTGGCCAGCCTGTTCCGCCGGGCGCAGGACCTGCGCAATGCCGCATCTTCCATCACCCAGGCCGCTATCCGGCTGGCCGAACCCGAAGTGACGGCTGCCGACAAGGTCGCCTCCGTGGGTCAAGCCGTGCGCCGCGAGGTCAATGCGCTGGGCGACGGGCTGGAGCGGGCGCTTTCGCGCGCCGGCGAACTCGAAGTGATGATCCACAACGAGGTGACGGCACTCGAGCGCACCTATTCGGACAACGAATCACGCATGCGCGCGCTGATTGCGGAACTGGCCAGCCAGCGCGAAAGCGTTCTCACCAACACCGAGCGGGTACGCGAAGCCATCACCGAAAGCCATACGGGGCTGGTGTTCGACCTGGACATGATCAGCCAGCGCATTTCGGGCACCATCGTGGAAAGCGGGGGCAACCTGACCCGGGCGCTGGAAACGGCGGGCAATACGCTGACCAATTCCTTTGGCGAGCGCACCGAAGGGTTCGTCTCGCTGGTGGATAACCGCACAAGCGATTTCATTTCGGCGCTCGATGACAGCGCCGCCCGGCTGTCGCTCTCGTTCGACGACAAGACCGCCGCGCTCACGCAAGCTCTCGACAGCCGCGCCGGACACCTGAACAAGGGCGTAGAAGGCCGAATTGCCGCTCTGACCGACGCACTCGACAACCATGCGGCCTCGATTGCCACGGCAATGGACGAGCGCACACGCCTGATCGACGAGCGCACGGGCGTCATTACCGGGAGCTTTGAAGAGCGCACCGCCAGCCTGGCGGGTTTGCTGGAAGGCACCAGCGGCAAGATTGCGGAAACGCTCGATGTCACGACCGGACGCTTTGCATCCGCGCTCGATGAACGCACGGCCCGGCTTGAGGGTCTGCTCGACAACAGCAGCGGCAGGATTGCCGAAACCCTGGACGAAACCACCGTGCGCCTGGCGTCCACGCTTGATGAACGCACAGCTGCGCTGGAAGGACTGCTGGGCGGCACAGGCGGGCGGATCACCGATGCGCTTGACGATACGACCAGCCGGCTGGCTGCGGCGCTTGATGAACGTACGGCGACGATTTCGGGACTGCTCAGCAATGGCAGCGCGGCGCTGCTCGAAGATCTGCGCGCCCGTGGGCAGGACGTTTCCAGCGGACTGAACCTGGTTGGCCAGCGCATCGCCGAAGACATCACCGCCCGTTCACATCAGGCCGAAGGGCTGCTCAGCACCCTTGCCCGGCAACTGGACGAGTCGGTCTCCATCCAGCTCAACGCCATGGATAGCCGCCTGCAGTCGGCCGTGATCGAGATCAACGGTGCGCTGGACGATACCGCCGAGCGCGCCCGTGTCACGCTGTCTTCGGCCGGTCAGGACTCCCTGAGCCAGTTCGATGCGCGCCTGACCGAA
Source organism: Devosia sp. (assembly GCA_028290685.1). Classification (GTDB taxonomy): domain Bacteria; phylum Pseudomonadota; class Alphaproteobacteria; order Rhizobiales; family Devosiaceae; genus Devosia. The sequence continues at coordinate 3,613 of JAQGJI010000195.1, forward strand.
ATCGCCGCCATTCTGGACACCCGGCTCAATACGCTCGATGGCGTCATCGGCGACAAGGGCGAATCGCTGATCGCGCGCCTCGAACAGCAGGGCACGAGCTTTGCGGCCCGGGCCAATGTGCTCGAAATGGCGCTCAATGAGGAGTCCGGCCGCTTCAATGACGTGGTCGCCGAACGCACCCGTGAAATGGGCGAAGTGCTGGGTGCCCGCACCCATGCCATCACCGAGACCCTGGTCAGCCGCAGCCGCGAGATCGCCGATTCCCTGGAAGGGCATGCGGGGATCATCGCCGAAGCGCTTGATGAGCGCACCAAGGCGATCGACACCATCCTGGCCTCCCGCACCGGCGAGTTGACGAGCGCCATCGCGACCCATGCCCAATCGCTGGACGAAACTCTGTCCGTGCGCGGCCGGGACCTCGGCGAGGCCATCCGGGTGCGCAGCCAGGAGCTGGGCGAAACCCTTTCCACCGGCACCAGCGCGTTCGATCTGGCAATTGCCGGCCGCACGCAGCGCCTGGCCGATACCCTGGGGGAACGCACCAATGCGCTGTCCCTGGAACTGGACAGCCGTACCGGCACGCTGGCAAGCGAGTTGAGCGAACGCACCGATGCCCTGGCACTCCAGATCGCCGAACGGACAGGCCAGCTGGTTGACCAGCTCGGCGCGGGTACGGCCCAGTTTACCGGTGAGATCGAGCGGCAGGGAGCAGCGCTGTTTGATGGCCTGGACAGCCGCACGGGCATGCTTGCAGCGGCGCTTGACGAGCGGACTGGCGCCCTGCTGAGCAATATCGATCAGCGCGCGAACCAGCTGACCCGCGGCCTCGACAGCCGCACCGGCAATTTGATCGAGGGCATCGACCAGCGCGCCGACGCCTTTGCCGAGAGCCTCGACACAAGGGCCGGCAGTTTCATCGACGGAATCGATCAACGGCTCGACGCCATCGCGGAAAGCCTCGACATCCGGACCAGCTCGTTGGTCGAGGGCATCGATCAGCGCATGGATGCCATTGCCGAAAGTCTCGACAGCCGGACCTCTCGCTTCATCGACAGCATCGACCAGCGCACCAATGCCCTTGGCGATGGCCTCGATGGGCGCACCAGCGCCTTTATCGACGGGTTTGATGTGCGCAGCAGTTCGCTTGTAGATAGCCTTGATAGCCGTGCGGGTATGCTGATCGAGCAGATCGATGCGCGCAGTGCCGGCCTTGCCGGTGAAATCGACACCCGCACCGCAACCCTGTCGGCCCGAATTGCCGATCGGACCGGCCAGCTGTCGGCAGAGATTGCCGAACGGACCAGCGCCCTCACCGGCGAACTGGAAAGCCGCGCGGCAGAATTCCGGGCCACCCTCGATGGTGGTACCCAGGAGCTGGCGCAGGCTGTCGGCACCCGTACCCAGCAGCTTTCAGAAGCCCTGGGCATGCGGACACAGGCACTTGGCGATACGCTCGCCACCCATACGACTTCGATCGGCGAAACCATCGGGCTGCACACCAGCGAACTGGCTGACACACTGGTCAACCAGGGCGACGAAGCCCGGCGCAAGATCGAAGAAGCGATGCTGGCTGCCAGCGACACGATGGCAGAGCGCGTGAGCACCATGTCCACGCTCATCGGCGGCAGGGTGGCTGAACTCAACACCAATCTGGGCACCGGCCTGGATGGCGCCCTGGCCCGCATCAACGACGCCGAGCATGGCATGACCAGCCGCATCAATGCCGCGAGTGCCAGCGTGGGCGAGAGTGCCCGTCAAGCCGCCGACCTCATCGAAACCGGCGTCAACTCGGCGCGCAAGGCCATCACCGACATGGTTGATAGCCGCCTGGGCACCCTGCCCGAGGCCATCACCGCGCGTGCCGACATCACGGCAGAGCGCCTTGCAGCACTCAATTCCTCGATCAATACCTCGATCACCCAATCCATGGCCGACCTGGAAGCCGGGGCGGACCGGATCGAGGAAACCATTGCAACCCGCATCACGGCCGCAACCCAGAATATCGCAAGCGATGTCACCAGCACTGCCGACCGGATGGATAATGCGGTCCGCACGGCCCTGGAGCAAATCCGGCTGGCAGCGGGCGACATCGATCAGTTGCTGACGGTCAAGGCCGTGGATGCGGTGGGCAACATCGAAACACGCCTGACCGATATCAACCGTTCTGTGGAAGAGCACACCAATGCCTTTGCGGCGCTGGTCAGCGAACGTTCCGATCAGTTGCAGGGAGCCCTTGCAAGCCACGGCAACCTGCTGCGCGAGGCCCTGGGCGAGAACGCCCGCGAGGCCGAGGCCATCATGGCCGTGTCGACTTCGCGCATTCTCACCGATGTCACAGCCGCCCTGGGCAAGCTCAACGACAGCAATCTCCTGCTCCAGCGGGTGCTCGATGCTTCGACGGCAAACCTGGCCAATCTCGAAACCTCGGTGGCGCAGCAGACCTCCACCTATTCCAACACCATTCGCGATGCCATCGGGCAGACCGAACAGGCCGGCAACATGGTCAGCCAGCACGTCACGGCGCTGCAGGCCACGATCCGGGGCATGGTGGACGAATTCTCGAGCGTGCTGGGCAGGCTCGATACGGAAGCCGAAACCATGAACCAGGCTTCGCGCGCCCTCACCATCAGCGGCGACAACGCCATGGAAACGCTGGAAGAACGCCGTGGCGCCATGGACGCCCTGGCACAGAGCTTTGCCAACCGTGCCGATGATATCGACGGGCGCATGCGCATGTTCGCGCAATCGATCGCCGATACGGTCAACGAGACCGAACGCCGCCTGATCGGGGCGCGCCGTGCCATGGACGAGGCGCTGGATGCCACCACCGGCAATGTTGCCGAAACGCTGGCCCTGACCACTTCCACCATTACCGAACAGCTGAGCGCCGCCACAAGCGAGATCAACGACACGCTCCGCCTGACGTCGGACAATGTCAGCAATGCGCTCTATTCCACCAATGAGAGGTTCACCTCGACGCTCAACAGCAACGCCGCCCAGGTGGACAATGTGGTGCAGCGCGCTGCCGAAGCCGCCGCCAATGCCCTCAACCAGACCGCATCCTCGGTCCGCATGGCGCTTTCGGACCAGTCTATGCAGGTGAACGCGGCGCTGGAAGACAACGCCGCTCGTGTCAGCGATGTGATTACCTCGACGGCCTCGAGCGTGACCGATGTGCTCAATTCGACCAGCAGCACGCTGGCCGAAACGCTCACCGAATCGTCGTCCTCGGTGCGCAACGCCATTGCCGCCAACACCGGTCAGTTGCGCAATGCCATCGACCAGAGCACGGGCAGCGTCCGCCAGGCGATGGAAGAAACGTCGGGCAATCTGCGTCAGGTTCTGGACCAGACCACAGGCGTCGTCCGCCAGGTGCTGGACGAAACCAGCGGCTCTGTGCGCCAGGTGCTGGACGAAACCACAGGCTCGGTGCGCCAGGTGCTCGATGAAACGACCGGGGCGTTCCAGCAGCGGCTGG
>JAQGJI010000190.1 GCA_028290685.1 Devosia sp.
ATGTGCCAGGAGCCATCCACGATTGCCAGGTCCGGATCGTTCAGATGGGCGGCCAACCATTCGGTGGTGACGAAGGGGTTTTCCACGGCGCTACTCCTTGGGTGGTGCGTGCAGGATGAGGCGGTGACGCGCGATAGTCAAATGGCGTTGCCCACTGCTGTTGCGGCGAGCCGGTTCGGTGCTGAGGCTGGCCGCGAGCATGGCTCAGCCCTGGAGCACCAGCAGATCCTTGCCGGCAAGACTGATGGTGATCGGTTCGCCCCGGGCGGGGGGAACGGTACGCTGGTCGTTGAAGGTGTCGAGGCTCACCATGTTGCGGCCCAGCGACACGCGCAGGCGGATGACCGAGCCAAGGAAGGTCACGTCGGCGATGGTGCCGGCAAGGGTGATGTCGTTGCCGTCCCGGGCGCCAACGGCGAGCACTTCGGGGCGCAGGGTCAGGGTGACGGGGCCCTTCGCATCGGCTGGCAGAGCCGGCACTCTGGCAGCCTGGCCGTCAATGGTGACAGTTTTGGCGGCAGCGTCGGTGACAATGGCGTCGATGTTGTTGAGTTGGCCGACAAAGCTGGCGACAAAGCGGCTAGCCGGCTTGTTGTAGATTTCGTGCGGGGCGCCAAGCTGCTCGATGCTGCCGGCGTTCATGACAACAATGCGGTCGGAGATCGAAAGCGCTTCTTCCTGGTCGTGGGTGACGAACACCGTGGTGATGCCGAGATCGAGCTGGATGGCGCGGATTTCCTCGCGCAGCGATACGCGGATCTTGGCGTCCAGGGCCGAGAGCGGTTCATCGAGCAGCAGCATGCGCGGGCTGGGAGCAATGGCGCGGGCCAGGGCCACGCGCTGCTGCTGGCCCCCCGACAGCTCATAGGGGTAGCGCTTTTCATAGCCGGAGAGGCCGATGAGCTTGAGCATGTCGGCGATGCGGACGCGGCGCTGCTCGGCCGGCAGGCCGGCGATCTTGAGGCCGAAGCCGATATTGTCGCCCACGGTGAGATTGGGAAACAGGGCATAGGCCTGGAACACCATGCCGAGCTGGCGCTGGTTGGGCTTGAGCGAGGTGATGTCCTGCCCGTCCACCACGATGGAGCCGGCGCTGGGGTTCTCGAAACCTGCGATCATGCGCAGAATGGTGGTCTTGCCGCACCCGGATGGGCCGAGCAGGGAAATGAACTCACCCTTGCCGAAGGCAAAACTGACGCCCTTGACAACGGTCGTGGTGCCAAAGGTCTTGGTGAGGTTCTGGACGCGAAGGAATTCGGAGGCCATGGGTCAGTCGGTCCTGGGGGAGGTGCGGGGGGCGAAACGGCCCAGCAGGTTGATCATGCCCATGGCGCCCCAGGTGATGATGAAGGAGATGATGGCAAGCGCTGCCGGCTCGTAGGCGCGGTTGGTGCCGATGCCCACCAGATAGGGGCCAAAGGCTGGACGGTTGAGCAAGCTGGCGATGGTAAATTCGCCGATGACGATGGCGAAGGTCAGAAAGGCGCCCGACAGGATGGCGACAAGGATGTTGGGCAGGATGATCTGAACAATGATCTGCCACTGGCTGGCGCCCATGATCTGGGCCGCTTCGGTGAGGGTACCGATATCGATGGTGCGCATGCCATTGTCGACCGCCCGGTACATGTAGGGCAGGGCAAGGGTCACATAGGCGCCGGTCAGCAGGATATCGGTGCCCAGAGCACTGCCGGTGAGGGGAATGAGCGAACTCGAATTGTAGAGCCGGATATAGCCATAAACCAGCACCAGCGCCGGGATGACCAGGGGCAGCAGGGTAATGAATTCCATGAAGGGTTTCAGCCAGGGCATGCGCAGGCGCACGAAATAGACGGCTGGCACAACAACAAGGACGCCCACCACGATGGTGCACAGCCCGATCAGCACGGAATAGCCGAAGCTGGCGGCAAAGCGCGGGTCGGCAAACACCGAGGCATAGGCATCAAAGCTGTATTCGCCGCGTCGCATGCGCAGGGAAAATTCGAACGTGGCGAGCAGGGGCACGATGAAATAGGCCGCCCCCAGCGCGAAAATCAGCCACGCCCACAACCGGTTGTTGTTCATTTCATCCACCGTTCGGCGCGATTGGCGACAACAAGGTAGATGATATTGGCCAGCGAGGTGATCAGGATCATGCCCAGCGCCAGGGCAGCGCCCAGGCCGGGATTTTGCAGCGCATCGCCGCGGATCTGGTTGTAGAGCAGCACGGTCACGATGTTGAGGTTGGAGCCGGTAAGGGCCCATGCCGTGGCGATGGCGCCAAAGGCGTTGGCGAACAGCAGCGACAGCGTGCCCAGGAAACTGGGCCACAGGATCGGCAGCCCGATATAGCGCCAGAACTGCCATGGCGATGCGCCGAGCATCTGGGCGGCTTCGCTCCACTCCTTCTTGAGGCCATCCACGGCCGGGGCAATGATAAGGATCATCAGCGGAATCTGGAAGTAGAGATAGGTGAGGGTAAGGCCCCAGAAGCTGAGCAGGTTGAAGCCGGAGCGATAAAGATCAAAGCCGAAAACCGTCCGCAGGATGATGGTGACCAGGCCCAGGCGCCCCAGCGTCGCAATAAAGGCAAAGGCAAGGGGGACGCCGGCAAAATTGGAGGCAACGCCGGAAAAGGTCATGACGGCGGAGCGCAGGGGTGCGGGCAGCCTGCCCCGGATGATGGCAAGGGTGATGGCCAGCCCGATGAGCGCCCCCAGAAGTGCCGAGGCGCCGGAGATGCGAATGGAAATCCAGTAGGCGGAGACGATCTGGCCGGCACCCAGGCCAACGATGTTGTCAAAGGTGAAATGACCCTGCCGGTCGGTGAAGGCAGCGCCGATCAGCGACAGGGTGGGCAGGAAGAGGAACATCACCGCGAAAACAATGAAGGGTGCGACCGCGAGCGCGTCCCAGGGGATGCGGCGAGAGTGGGGTGCGGTGTTGGTGTCGGTCATGGTACCCGGCCAGGCCTCGATGTCATCCATTCACAGGAGTGTCCTCGGGCCAGACCCGAGGACCGTTCGCAACACGTGCCACGGGGAAGTGGCCCTCGGGTTCAAGCCCGAGGGCAGCGCCGGTGCCGGTGGAGCAGCAGTGGGTGCTACGCTGGTGTTTTCACTGCACCGATGCACCCACGGTGGTGTCCCAGCCGGTGGTGATGATGGTCTTGTTGGCGTTCTGCTCTTCGATCGTGGGGAAGATCGCCTTGGCGTAGTTCTCGGCCGGGGGAAGCTTGTCCATCAAATCCTGCGGGATCACACCGGCCTCGGCCATGGCGTTGAAGCGGATGGGATGGCAATAGCCCTCGAGCCAGCCAAGCTGGCCTTCGTCCGAATAAAGATATTCCATCCAGAGCTTTGCGGCGTTCGGATGGGGTGCATGGGCCGAGATGGCCTGGACGTAGACCCCGGCAACGACGCCATCGGAGGGGACGACCACCTCGATCGGGGGATTGCCGTTGAGGTTGTCACGGGCGGCGAGCAGGTTATAGTCCCAGTTGATGGCGATGGGCGTGGTCCCCTGGGCAATGGCAGCGGCTTCGGCGTCGACCGGAACGAAATTGCCCTTGTCGTTGAGAGCCTTGAAGAACTCAAGTCCGGCCTGGGCGCCCGTGGCAGCATCGGCGCCGCTTGACAGGCCCGCGGCATAAACCGACAGGATCGCGTTGTTGGCGGTGCGCGGATCGCCGGCCAGGGCGACCGAATTGGCGTAATCGTCCTTCATCAGATCGGCCCACGAGGCTGGGTTCTCGCCGGTGATGATGTCCTTGTTGATGCCGAAGGCGAGCACGCCGTAATAGTCGCCATACCAGAAGCCGTCGGCATCCTTGGCATCGTCGGGGATTTCATCCCAGGTGGAGACCTTGTAGGCCTGCAGCAAGCCTTCGTCCTTGGCCTGCGGGCCAAAGGCAAGGCCGATGTCGAGCACGTCGGGCGCCTGGGGGCCGGTATTGCCGATGTTGGCGCGCACGGCTTCGAGTTCGTCGGCCGAGCCTGCATCGGGATTGAGTTCGTTGATCGTGATGTCGGGGTATTTGGCCTTGAAGCTTTCGATCACGCCGCCGTAATTGCACCAGGAGTGGGGCAGGGCGATAACGGTCAACTGGCCCTCGGCCTTGGCCGCCTCATAGAGCGCGTCCAGATCGGCCTGGGCGAAGGCTGGGGCAGAAACGGCGAGCAGTGCGAGCATCGAAACCGATGCGGAAAGCGTCTTCTTGATGGACATGCTTGATCTCCCTGAATGGTCGTTCGCAGCCACCCGCAAGGGGGCGCTGCGGCGAACTGGCAAGGCAAGTAGAGGGGGCGCATGACAGTGCAATGACGGTAGCCGGCCCGCTGTATGAGGGCCGTGTCGGCGGGCACGAAGGTCCCGATTTCAACCGCTTACAAGTTTGCCTTGCCCCTCCGCATCCCCCGGTCGCGATTGGGACAGTGCCCGTTTGTGACAGCTTCGTCCAGATGCTCCAAGCCGTGCATGCGGATTCACCGCGCTATTGGGGCGCGGGACCCGAACTTTCGCGCAGGACAAGCTCGACGGGCCAGAGTTCGCAGACCTGGTCGGCGGGTTTTCCGGCAAGAACCTGCAAGGCCAGATCGGCAACACGCACCCCGGCCTGACGGATCGAGGAGCGGGTGGTGGACATGGTAGGGTACATGTTGTCGGCGTTGAGATAGGGGAAAACGTCGTCATGGGCGATCACGGACACGTCGCGCCCCATGACCAGCCCGGCCTGGCGGATGGCGCGGAAGACGCCCAGGCCCGTCATCATCGAGCCGGCAAGAAAGGCCGTCGGGGCAGGGCGGATTTCCAGCATGTTCTGGGCCAGCCGGAACGCGGCCTCGTCGGTGAACAGCGAATTGGACATCAGCGCCGGATCGAACGGCACGCCGCGGGAGGAAAGGGCGGCCAGGTAGCCGATCTCGCGATGTTCGGCAAAGGTGCGGCCCTTGACCCCGTTAAGCAAGGCGATGCGGCGGTGGCCCAGATCGAGCAGGTGTCCGGTCGCGCGTTCCATGGCGCCCGTATTGTCGATATCGAGCCAGGCGACCGGTGCGTTGATGTTGGTGCGGCCATGCAGCACGAAGGGGATTTTCAGTTCGGCCAGGAGTTCGGCGCGTTCGTCGTTGATGGTCGGGGAATGCAGGATCACCGCATCGACCTTCTGGCTCGAAGCCGCGCGCCGATAGGCGGCAACCTCGTCGGCATAGCTTTCAACAATGGTCACCAGGATATCCACCTCGTGCTCACCCAGCTTGCTGCCGAGCCCGGCCAGAAACTCGCTCATATGCGGCCCCAGTTCGTGGGCGCCGCGCAACACAAGGCCAATGGTGCTGGAGCGCCCCGTCGCCAGGCGCAAGGCGCTTGCATTGGGGCGATAGCCCAGCCGCTCGGCGGTTTCGGCGACGCGCCGGCGCGTGGCCTCATTGACTTCAGGATAGCCATTGAGCGCCCGGCTGACAGTGGTTTGCGACAGGCCCAGATGCTGGGCCAAATCCTTGAGTCTCATGGCAGATATCGGCCTTTTAGCATGGTGCAAGCGTGTTTCGCCAGGTTCCCCGGACCACACTTTCAGGCAGCAAGCCACCTTGTATCGGCGGTCCTTGCATCCTCCTCACCGGGTATTCAAAGCGATTTCAAATTTCGACGCAAGAGGCGAAATCGATGCCTCGGCAAATGAGGTTCGTACCTCATGCAGCGGCAGCGGGCAACCGTCATTCTTGCTCATTCAAATTGTTTAAGCTTCGGAAAACAAACGCTTTATCCCTGTTCGGCTGGTTGTCGTTCAACATTCTCCATCGCTCCCGCTTGACAGCGAAGCGGCGCTCTGGTTCTTTTTCACCCAAAGCGCTTTGGAGATCGGCGGAAACAGAAGCCGGCACCAGGCGTTTTTGGGAGGACGGATCGGGCCGGCGTCGCTTTGCGCGAGCCTGATCGTCATGCCTCCCTCTGTTTGTTTCATTCGGGAGGATATTCAATGAAAATCAACAAGTTGCTGGTCGGTCTCTTGACAAGCGTGACGCTGGTGGGCGGCGCCGCCCAGGCGGCGGAGCTGTCCATGGTGTCGGGCGACACCGGAACTGGCCTGGCGTTTCTGCAGTCCCAGCTCGACCGGTTCGAGGAACAAACCGGCCACACCGTGACGATCGTGCCGATGCCGTCCTCGACTTCGGACCAGTTCGGCCAGTACCGGCTGTGGCTGGCCGCCGGCAACCAGGATATCGACGTTTATCAGACCGACGTGATCTGGGCCCCCCAGCTTGCCGACCAGTTCCTCGACCTGACCGAAGCTGCTGCCGATGTGGTCGGCGCGCACTTCCCCTCGATCATCGAGTCCCAGACCGTCGATGGCAAGCTTGTTGCCCTGCCAGCCTTCACCGATGCGCCCGCCCTGTTCTACCGGACGGACCTGCTGGAAAAGCACGGCAAGCAAGTGCCGACCACCTGGGAAGAAATGACCGCGACGGCCCAGGAAATCATGGATGCGGAACGGGCCGAGGGCAATGCCGAGATGTATGGCTTCGTGTTCCAGGGCAATGCCTATGAAGGGCTGACCTGTAACGCCCTTGAATGGGTGAAGTCCTATGGCGGTGGCCAGGTCGTGGAAGCCGACGGCACCATCTCGATCAACAACCCCCAGGCTGCTGCCGCCATCGACATGGCTGCAAGCTGGATCGGGACCATCTCGCCGGAAGGCAACCTGGCCTACCAGGAAGAAGAAGCTCGTGGCGTCTGGCAGCTGGGCAATGCGGTGTTCATGCGCAACTGGCCCTATGCCTATGCCCTGAGCAACAGCGATGACTCCGCCGTCAAGGGCAAGTACGACGTGGCGCCACTGCCAGCCGGCACGGGCGAAGGTGCAGGCTCGGCCGCGACGCTGGGTGGCTGGAACGTGGCTGTTTCCAAATACTCCCCGGATCCAGAAGCTGCCATCGAACTCGCGCTGTTCCTGGCTTCCCCCGAAGTGCAGAAGGAACGCGCCATCGAGCAGTCCAACCTGCCCACGATCGAAGCGCTCTACAGCGATGCCGATGTGCTGGCAGCGTCGCCCTTCATGGCTGATTGGCTGGAAATCTTCCAGAACGCCGTGCCGCGTCCATCGGCCCCGACCAAGGCCAATTACAACGAGGTTTCCTCGCTGTTCTGGTCGGCTGTCCACAACACGCTGTCGGGCAACGGCACTGCCGCCGAAAACCTGGAGCTGCTTGAGGCCGATCTGACCGACCTGAAAGGCGATGCCTGGTAAGACCTCCCAGGACGCTCAGGCGAAGCGGACGGTGGGCTGGTCCCGCCGCCCGCTTTGCGCAATAGTGCATAAAAGGGAAGGAGGCATCGATGGTAACGGACGTGTTGACTGCGTCGGTCCCGGCAGCGGGCCGCAAGACCAGATCGGAACTCAGCCAGCAACGTCTGCGCGCCGCGCGATGGTTTTTGGTGCCCATGCTGGTGGCGCTCAGTGTGGTCGCCGGCTGGCCGCTGGCCCGCTCCATCTACTTCTCCTTTACCGACGCGTCCCTTAACGATCTCTATGGCGCCGAATTCATCGGCTTCGGCAATTATCTGCGCTGGACGGTGCTGGACAGCGGCGTCGTGCGCTATCGCGGCACGCTGGCGGACCCCGCCTGGTGGAACGCGGTGTGGAACACCATGCGCTTTGCCGTTCTGTCGGTGAGCATCGAAGCCGTGCTCGGCATGCTGGTGGCCCTGGTGCTCAACGCCGAGTTCAGGGGCCGCGGCATTGTGCGCGCCGCCATCCTCATTCCCTGGGCGATCCCCACCATCGTATCGGCCAAGATGTGGGCCTGGATGCTGAACGATCAGTTCGGCATTCTCAACGATCTGGGCATGCGGCTGGGCCTGCTCAGCCAGAAAGTCGCCTGGACGGCTTCGGCCGACACGGCGATGACGGCGGTGCTCATTGTCGACATCTGGAAGACCACCCCGTTCATGGCGCTGCTGATCCTGGCTGGGCTGCAGATGATCCCCAAGGACATTTATGAAGCCGCCGACATCGATGGCGTGCATCCGGTCAAGCAGTTCTTCAAGATCACGTTGCCGCTGGTGCGGCCCGCGCTGATGGTGGCGATCATCTTCCGCATTCTCGATGCCCTGCGCATCTTCGATCTGATCTATGTGCTGACCCCCAACAGCGCGGCGACCAAGACCATGTCGGTGATTTCCCGCGAGAATTTGTTCGACTTCGACAACTTCGCCTATGGTTCGGCGCAATCGACGCTGCTGTTCCTGATCATCGCCATTCTGACCATTCTCTATATCTGGCTGGGCAAGGTCCGGTTCGACGGGGGAGACCGCTGATGGGTGCGACATTCGATCTTTGGAAATTCACCAAAACCGCCCTGTTTTACCTGGCCGTCATTGCCATCGTCGTGATCGCGGTGTTTCCGTTTTATTACGCGATCCTGACCAGCTTCAAAACTGGCACCGACCTGTTCCGTATCAACTACTGGCCAGAGTCGTTCAGCCTGGCCAACTACACTGCCGTTTTCAGCCAGGGCAGCTTCCCGCGCAATCTGCTGAATTCCGTGTTCGTTGCTTCAGTGACCGTGATCATGGCGCTATTTCTGGCCGTAACCGCGGCCTTTGCTCTCAGCCGGGTGCGGTTCAAGGGGCGTGGTTTCCTGCTCATGGTAATCTTGGCGGTTTCGATGTTTCCCCAGATCGCCGTGCTGGCGGGATTGTTCGAGGTTATCAGGGCGCTTGGCATCTACAATACGCCCTGGGCGCTGATCTTTTCCTACACCATCTTCACCTTGCCCTTCACCGTTTGGGTGCTGACCACCTTCATGCGCGACCTGCCCATTGAAATCGAGGAAGCAGCGATCGTTGACGGGGCGACGCCCTGGGTGATCATCACGCGGGTGTTCATGCCGCTGATGTGGCCGGCGCTGGTGACCACCGGGCTGCTCGCCTTTATCGGGGCGTGGAACGAGTTCCTGTTCGCCCTGACGTTTACCTCATCGAACGATACGCGGACGGTGCCGGTCGCGATTGCCTTGCTCTCGGGCGGTTCGCAATATGAAATTCCGTGGGGCATCATCATGGCGGCCTCGGTCATCGTCACCGTGCCGCTGGTGTTCCTGGTGCTGATTTTCCAACGCAAGATCGTGTCGGGGCTCACGGCCGGCGGCGTCAAGGGCTAAGGGAGAAAACAAATGGCAAGCATCGAGCTTCGCAACGTCCGCAAGGCCTTTGGCGCGGTCGAAGTCATCAAGGGCGTCGACCTGGAGGTCCGCAAGGGCGAGTTCATGGTGTTCGTCGGCCCCTCGGGGTGCGGCAAGTCCACCCTGTTGCGCCTGATCTC
>JAQGJI010000006.1 GCA_028290685.1 Devosia sp.
TTGAGCGCCATCAGCTCGCCCTCGCCCGACAGCACCGGACCTTCATCCTCGGTCCCGGGCACCTCATCGGGCACCACGAACATGTTCTCGCGATACTTGCCCCAATGGCCCGACTGCTCCCAGAACTTGGAGCTCATCAGCTGCGGCGTTTTCACTTCCACATAGCCGGACTCGTTAAGACGGCGGCGAATATACGCCTCCATCTGGTTGTAGAGCACATAGCCTTTCGGGTGCCAGAATACCGACCCCTGCGCCTCGGGCTGGAAGTGGTAAAGGTCCATCTCCTGCCCGATCTTGCGATGGTCGCGCTTCTCGGCCTCTTCCACCATGTGCAGATACGCGTCGAGCTCTTCCTTGGTCGCAAAGGCCGTGCCGTAGATACGGCTCAGCACCGGATTGTTGCTGTCCCCGCGCCAATAGGCGCCGGCAACCTTGGTCAGCTTGAACGCCGAACCAACGTCCTTGACCGTGCGCATATGCGGGCCGCGGCACAGGTCGATCCACTGGCCCTGCTTGTACATCTTGAGCGACTGGTCAGCCGGAATGGCGTCCACCAGCTCGACCTTGAAGTTTTCGCCCTTGGTGCGGAAGAAGTCCTTGGCCTGGTCGCGCGTCCAGATTTCCTTGGTGAACGCCGCACCCCGGTCGATGATCTCGGCCATCTTTTTCTCGATGACCGGAAAATCCTCTTCCGAGAATGGCTCGTCGCGCTTGAAATCGTAATAGAAGCCGTTCTCGATCACGGGACCGATCGTCACCTGCGTGCCGGGCCATAGCTCCTGCACGGCTTCGGCCAGCACGTGTGCCGTGTCGTGACGGATCAGCTCCAGCACGTCCTTGGAGCCACTGTCGCGCGTCACGAACTCGATCCGGCCATCGGCCTCCAGCCCATCGCTAAGATCGCTGAGAACGCCGTTCCAGCGCATCGCCACGGTCTTCTTGGCCAGTGACTTGGAGATACCCTCGACGATGGTGGTCCCGGTGGTGCCACGCGCATAGTCGCGAGCTGCACCGTCAGGAAACGTCACCTTGATCGTCATTTTAGGATCTCCAGAAATGGGGGCCATTGCCGCGTTTGTCGCAGCAAGCGCGCCTGTCTAGCATGATTGATGATTATTTCCAGCGCCCATACGACCATGGCGCATACCAGCGGGCATCCTGCGGTACCGCGTCGGGCACCGGATCATAGCCATGCGTGCCGCCGGGCCGGCATCGGATGAACCGGGCCAGTCCCATCCACCCGCCGGGCCAGAACCCGAATGTCCAGATCGCCGTGCTGGTATATTCCGAGCACGTCGGCAAGTGCCGGCAGGTCCGGCCGGCGAAAGCGGACAGCGTGTAGCGATAGATCGTGATCAGCAGCACCGCCGCAATCTTGAACGGCAGGTCAACGGCCCGCCACACTAGAGTACTGACTCGATGCATCAGCCCTGGCTTGCAACTGCCTGGCCGGACTCGATCTTTTCCAGCGCCTCAACCACAGCCTCAAACACCAGCAAGGTCGAGCCATGCCGTGCCTTATAGTCGCGCACAGGCTCGAGATACGCCAAATCGGCCCACTTCCCGTCCGGCGGCGCCCCATCCTCTTTGAGCATGGCGCGCATCTGATTGCTCATTCGCCGAAATTCGCCCACTGGGGTTCCCACAATCTCCCGAGCCACCACCGCAGCCGACGTCTGCCCCAGTGCGCAGGCGGAAAGATGGTGTCCGTACTCGGTGATCACCCCGTCGCGAACCACGATGTCCACTTCGACCAGCGACCCGCAGACCCGGCTGACTTTGCGGGCACTGGCGTCGGGCGCGGCAAGCCGGGGGGGCTGCACGGCGTTTGCCGCAAGCTCCAATATTTTCTCGGAATAGAGGTCGCCAATGTCCATTGATCAAACAATTCTGTTGCTTGCTGAGCTTTCACCCTGCGCTTATATAGTCCCTTGACGGGGCAATGTCAGGGTTGCCACACACGCTGGTCCAAAATCGCTGCGACAGCGTAGATTGGTCTCGCTTAAAGGAGCCCACCTCATGGATGCCTGCGCCAAGCCACTCGGCACCCTTTCAACGTCCACCGCGATCTACCCCCGGCCAACCCGTGACGAAGCCGAGGCGGCCGTTCGCACGCTTTTGGCATGGGCCGGAGATGATCCGACACGGGAGGGACTGCTCGAGACACCTGCTCGCGTCGCGCGTGCCTATGGCGAATTTTTTGCCGGCTATGATCAGGACGCCAAGACGATCTTGTCCAAGACCTTCAAGGAGGTCGGGGGCTACGACGATATCGTCCTGGTTCGCGATATCCCGTTCAGCTCTCATTGCGAACATCATATGGTGCCGTTTGTCGGCAAGGCCCATATTGCTTATCTGCCCCATGACGGTGTGGTCGGGCTCTCCAAACTCGCCCGCCTTGTTGAGGTCTATTCAAGACGCTTGCAAACCCAGGAAAACCTGACCACCCAGATCATCGAGGCGATCAACGAACACCTTGGGCCCCGTGGCGCCGCGGTGATGCTGGAGGCCGAGCACATGTGCATGTCGATGCGCGGCGTGCGCGCCCATGGCGCTGCCACCATCACCCATCGTTTCACTGGTCTTTTTGCCGAGGAACGCAGCGAGCAGGATCGATTCTACGCCCTGGTCGGGCGGCGCTGAGCGCCACCACCGGTCGCGACGCGCTCGGCTTTAGGCACTGGATGAAACCGGTTCCCGGCGCTAAACATGCGCCATGACCATCCATTTCTCCGATCCCAGCGCTCTGGACCACGACCAGTTGGAAGAAGGCACGGCCTTCGCCCCCCGCTTTGACGCAGCAGGGCTGGTGACAGTTGTCACCATCGAAGCGCGCACCAACAAAGTGCTCATGCTCGCGCACATGAATGCCGAGGCCCTCTCGCTCACCTTGCAGACCGGTATCGCCCATTACTGGTCCCGCTCCCGCGGCAAGCTATGGAAAAAGGGCGAGACCTCGGGTGAGTTGCAGGAAGTTGTCGAACTGCGCACCGATTGCGATCAGGACGCTGTTGTGCTGACGGTGAACCAGACCGGCCGCGGGGCTGCCTGCCATACCGGGCGCGAATCCTGTTTTTACCGCCGGGTGCTCGTCAGGGATGGCAATGCGCTGCTCGAAGACACGGGCCTGCCCAGGCTGTTCGACCCGGCTTCGGTCTACAAAGCCCCGGGCAGTTGAAGGCACCGCATTTCCCCGCGCGCGCCTAGCTCCGGCGCTCGAACAACCCGACCATCAGAAGGCCGGCGAAGAAGCCGCCCAGATGTGCCTGCCAGGCAATGAATATCTGGTTGCCGGTCAGCAGCGGAAACAGCGGCACGGCGGCGTTCAATACCACCCAGATGAAAACAAAGAACCGCGCCCGGGAATCGCGCATCATGTCGCCAAAGCTCGCCAGCTTGCGCCCGAGCATGACGCGCTGCCCTGTGTCGGGGTGCGTCCCCACAATGACGGGCTGAAAGATAAACCGGGTTGCAGCCCCGGTCAGCCCGGCCACGCCACCCGACGCACCGATAAGGTAGGACCCGGTGTAAAGCGAGGTTGCCGCGAACAAAGCCGCTCCCGCAGCGGCCGACAACCCGAACAGCGCCAGCATCGGCCCTGAACCATAGCGCCGCGCCAGCGGGGTCGCAAAAATCGCAAACCACGCCACGTTGACCAGGAGATGATCCCAACCGCCGTGCAGCAGAGCATGGGTAAACGGCGTCCACAGCAGCGGTATGCCAAGGGAGATGTCATCGAACGCCGCAACGATTCGCAGCGGCTGGAACGCCCCGTAAAATACCAGCATTAACTTAGCGTGTTCGTTAAACACCAGGGTTGATAGAAGGTGAATAGCCACCAGGACCCCGACCACCGCCGTAACCGCCCCGGGCAGCAGAAAAATCGGCTCACGCACGGCAGGATCGGGCTTTTCCGGCATCGGCTCTTGTTCACGCATCACTTCGCTCCAACACGCTGACAGGCTGCGGCTTACGCAGCTCTTTTCCACATTGGGACACCAGCGTTAACCTTAACTATTCTTTAAGGGCGCTTTTGCCCGCGCCTTTTGCCAATGTCGATCGGCGGTTGCGGCGTTCCATGGGGGGAACGTCCGACGGTGCATCAGCGGATCACAAATATGCAAAAAACCAGCACACGCATGCTCTACGAATACTGGAACACTATTCGCGGTTCGCGTAGCGCGCCTGAACGCAAGGACATTGATCCCACAAAAATCCGCGAGTCGCTGGCCAATACTTTCATCCTCGAGCTTGATGAAGGCGACGGCTTCTCCTTCCGCCTTGCCGGATCCCATCTGTGCACCAGCTACTGCCGCGAACTCAAGGGCCGCTCGTTTTCCGCACTCTGGCACGAGCGCGACGTCGATGCCATGGAGACCCTCGTCCGCGCGGTAACCGAAGATCATGGTGTTGCCCTGGTCACCTTCCAGGGAACGACTGCGCTTCAGACCAAGGTCAGCTTTGAAACCATCCTGATGCCGCTGCGCCATAACGGCTCGACGCATACGCGCCTGCTCGGCGCCATGACTGCTCTGGAAGAGCCCTATTGGCTTGGCGTACAGCCTATCATGGAACAGCGTATCACCGGCCTGCGCCTGATCTGGCCCGACGATCTGGAGTATCAGGACAGCGCCCGGGAAATCGCCACCAGGGCTGTCAACGAGGTCGAGTTCAGCGGCAGCGCGATGCCCATGGGAACGCCTGCCACCGTTTACGGCCGCAGCGCCCGGCGGTATGCCCATCTTGCCGTTATCGATGGTGGGCGTGTTTAAGCAGAGCCCTGCCCGGGTTCCGCAATTTGACTGAAGCTTGCAGCGTTGTACTCATGTTGAATTAACCAACTCCCGCTAGTTTGATGAGGAAACATCATGCTCGGCGGTCCGGCAATGCTCAGCGACGATCTCCCCTCCCCGCGATTCATTGCCCCGGCACGCACCCGCGCCGATAGCGCCAAGTTTCAGCGCGTCAGGGTGTCGGTCCTGGGGCGCTACATGCTAGCCGACCGCCGCGAGTTCCCGTGCCAGGTTCTGGAAATGTCACCGGGCGACGCCTTGGTCGTTGCTCCGGTAGCAGGCGTCCTGGGAGAAAAGATCATCGCCTATATCGATCATGTCGGTCGCATAGAGGGCACCATTGTCCGCCAGGCCGAAGGCGGGTTTTTGATGGATATCGCCGCCTCGCCCCGCAAACGGGACAAAATGGCGGCCCAGCTTACCTGGCTCACCAACAAGGACCTCCTGAACCTGCCCGAAGACCGGCGCCATGAACGTGTGGTTCCCGATATCCGGCACTCGACCGTGGTGCTGGAAGACGGCCGGCGCTACAATTGCAAGATCATCGATATTTCGCTGTCTGGCGCCGCGATCGAACTCGACGTGCGCCCGGCAATGGGAACGCCGGTGACTTTGGGCCGGATGCGCGCCAGGGTGATCCGTCACTTTCCCAATGGCGTCGGCGTCGAGTTCGCCTCGTCCCAGGAAATGCTCACGGTCGTGCAGCAGAACCTGCGCATGAACTGATCCGAGGAAAACCTGTGGCTGTCCAGTTTCATGCTTCCATGACAGTCCAGTGATGAACCGCCCGAGAGCCTCTCTCCTCGCCGCGATGTTCGTGTTGTTCGGTGTGCCACATTGGAGCTATGCCGATGGCAGGGCCGAGTGGTCCGACTATGCCTGGCAGAAGATTGAAATCAGCAGCTGCATTGGCTCGCCCGCCACGCTGGCGTGCCCGCTCTATCATCAGAAATGGGATTGGAAGCGCAACCAGTGGGTCGACATCACCGTGCGGCTCGATCCCTCTGCCGGCCGGGTCTGGCTGACCCAGCGTCTGACCAATTCTGACAACAACGACCAGGACTTTGTGTGTGTGACCGCCCTCATCGTCGATGCGGAAGGCCGGGATCTCATCGCCCACCACCAGAACTGGCACATTTCATCGGCTGAAACGATCGAAAAGAGCTTCACCTATGAATCGGTCGCGCTGGACAGCGCGCAGACCATCCATATCGGCTCCAAGCAATGCCGCGCTGGTGGCTCCCAGGACGATGCCACCTACGCCCGCGTGCTGGCCGATATCGCGAACTGACGGCGGCGACCGCATGCTTAACGAGCCCCGAATCCAACCGATAAAACACGCATAAAAACTGCTTGGTGTTTTTGCGACCCGCCTAAGCCGGCTTCTCTAACTTGGTCTCCATCAGGGAGATCAAGCCATGTTTGCACACAAAAAGGGATGGGGAGCACTGCTCGGCGCGCTGTTGACGCTGCTGGTCGCCCCCGCAGCGGCCCAGGTGATCGACACCACCAATGTCGCCTTTGTGCAGACGCTGAGCACCACAACCAGCATCCCCGTGGGACATGCCGAGTTCTGCACCACACGCCCTGCTGAATGCCGCGCCAGCAGCAATCCTGTCGCTGTCATGCCACTGACAGAAACCCTCTGGCAGCAGCTTCAGGCCATCAATGCGCATTACAACCAGACAATCGTTGCCGTGACCGATGACGACCTCTATCAGGTCGCCGAGTTCTGGACCTATCCCAACGGTTATGGCGACTGTGAAGACTACGTCCTTGCCAAGCGCCGCGACCTGATCAATGCTGGCTGGCCCGCAAGCGTCCTGCTGATGTCGGTCGTCAAGCAGGGCAACGGCGAAGGCCACGCTGTCCTGCTGGTCCGCACCGACCGGGGCGATCTGGTCCTGGACAATCAGGTCGGCACCATCGACCTGTGGAGCGAGACGCCCTACAAATTCATCAAGCGCCAGTCACAAGCCGATGCTGGCAAATGGGTGGACATGATCGACGCCCGCGACATGAACCTGATCACTGCTGCAATCAGATAGTTTACCGCTTCCGGACCCCGCCCAACGCCTATCCCTGACAGGGGTCTGATGAATGAAGCCAGCCTCGGTCCTCCGAAGCTGGCCTCATTGTTCAGGATCGGGCAGCAGCCGTCAGCCGAAGCGGACAGCCACGTAAATGCCCATGAACATCAATCCTGTTATGAACGCCCAGCCGAAAGCAACAACCGCCGAGACCAGGGCCGATGTCATGGAAAGCGTGCCATCCTCCTCATGCCGCCACCCCAGCTGAAGCATGATATAGGGTCCGCAGACAAAGCTCATCGCCAGATTGCCCAGTGACCCGGCAAAGGTGCTGCCATCGTAGCGCAGCATGGCCTGCTGCTTGAACACCGCTTGGTACAGGTGCGTACCGGCACCCGAAATGCTCAGGCCTACACCAATCAGAAACGCGGCGAGAAGCAGTTCTTTGGTCATGCCGTTTTCCCCTTTGCCCCGACATGTGCACGTCAAAGGCGCCCATTTACCCTTCGTTAAGCATATTGGGGGTCCAATGCTCTGTCATCTTTCCTCCGCAACTTTGGTTAATGCTGGCGATGAGTTCGCAGACCGCCCCGGCAACCGAGCCGCTCCAGCCCCATTCAGTTGGCTTCAATCTCACCGCCATCGCAGTGCTGGTGCTGCTGCTGGCTGTCGGCGCAGCTTATCTGGTGGATGAACTTGGCCGTACCCCGCGCCGCGCGCTTCCCAGCCTGAGTGATGACGAACCGATAAGCCAGAGCCTGGTGGGCCGCGAGCTTGCTATTCCAGCGCGCTGGTTTCGCCACGGCGAGCAGTTCAGGCCCGGCTTCACAAGCCAGATCGATCTGCGCCTGATGTTCTCGCCTGCCTCCGGCACTTCCGCGCTGCCGGTCGATGTGACTCTGCAGCCTCGCAGTCGCGCCCGCACCAGCGCCAGCCTGCTCGACAGCGTTTACCTGCACCAATTCAAGGAAGAAACCGTGACCGGCGTGCCCGGGCTGGTTGGCAAGCCCATGGGTCGCTCAAGTGGCTATCAGGGGGAGACCGTCTGGTATGACGCGCTCTCCCCCAACCCGTTCGTGGCTAAATGTGTAGCGCCGGTGGCAGCAGATGCGCCCTGGCAGTGCATACGCACGGTTTATCTCGCCAGCGGCATCGCCGCTACTTACGTCTTTGACGAGAAGGCCTTGCAGTCGTGGCGGCTGTTTGACGCCGAGATGCAGCGCTGGCTGGATCGCATCGGCGCCCTGTAGCCAAGGTCTTAGGAGACCTCGTCCAGATCGATATCGAGGATCGACATGTTGAAGATGTAGGACTTGTCCCCGTCTTCGTCGTCGGCATGGATCAACCCGATCGACTCATCGCCAATAAAGACTTCCACCGAGTCGTTGAGCTTCACGCGCGGCCGCACATCGATGTTCTTGTTATTGAACTTCATCTGCAGGAACTTTTGCAGCTTGATGATTTCGGGATGGTTCACGGGATACGTCCTGCTGATTTGCGTTGAAGCGGCAATCTAGTCACCCAATAAACGCAGACAACCCTAAAGGGTGCCATTTTAACCGCAACAGGGCCTTGCACAGATCAGGCAATTCAGGCGTTGAGATCGTGCACCAAAACCACCTGGTCCATGACCAGCGCCGGTTGCGCACAGCCCGCCTCCCCGATCACCTTGGCCGGCACGCCTGCCACCGTCACGCGCGGCGGCACCTCCTTGAGCACCACCGAGCCCGCGCCGATGCGCGAGCAATCGCCGATTCTGATGTTACCCAGAACTTTGGCCCCCGCACCGATCAACACCCCGTTGCCAATCTTGGGATGGCGGTCCTGATCTGATTTGCCCGTGCCGCCCAGCGTCACGTTCTGCAGGATCGACACGTTGTCACCGACCACTGCGGTCTCGCCGATCACCAGGCCCGTGCCATGGTCGAGCATGATGCCCTTGCCCATCACAACCGCCGGGTTGATGTCGACCTGAAACACCTGGCTGGCCCGGCTCTGCAGGTACAGCGCGAAATCGCGCCGTCCCGCCCTGAGCATGGCATGGGCAAACCGATGTGTCTGGATGGCCTGGTAACCCTTGAAGTAAAGCAGGGGCTCGAGCGCCCGATGGCAGGCGGGGTCCCGCTCCAGCGTTGCGGCCAGATCGGCGCGGGCATTGTCCCCGATGTCGGGCGCATCCACCAGGGTCTCGGCAAAGGCCTGCCGGATGATATCGGCCGAAACGTCGTCGTGGTCCAGCCGCGCCGCTAAGCGGTGCGCAAGGGCCTGCTCGAAATCGTCATGATTGAGAATCGATGAAATGGCCATGTTGGCGAGCGAAGGCTCATCCACAACAATCTGACGCGCGCCGCTGCGGACGGCTTCCCACACCGGATCAACCGACTTTATCCCGGCGGCTTGTTTGGGTTTACTGGTCATGTCGCACCTGCGCTTCATCGTGGCTCACCGATATAAGTCATCCGATGCTCAGATACAAAGCCCCCGCGAACATTTGGTTCACGATTGGCTGCCTCAGGCGAATGTCCTGCTCAAAAAGTCGAGGGTAACGGTCTTGAACGCCTTGTCGCCCGTGGCCCGCATATGGTCGCGCTTGGGAATAACATAGGCTTGCCCGCCGGGAATGAGCGCTGCCAGAGGTTCGGGCGAGCCGGCCATGCCGTCGTCTTCACCGACCGCCACCAGAACCGGAACGCCGATGCGCCGCACATCGGCCCGTGCCATGGGCTGGCGGGACGTTTCCATGCAGGCCGCCAGCGCTTCCCGGTCGGACTTGGTGTGATCGGCAAAGATGCGGAACTGCCGGGCCGTTGGATGGGTCAAAGCGGCCAGCGACGGCGCGCGCAGCCCGGAAATTATGTCGTTGCCATCGCTGAGCCCATTGATGAGGTTCATGCCCATCCCTCCGAAAATTGCGCATGCAACCCGGCTCTCATGCTCGAAGGCCATGAATGCCGCTATCCGGGCGCCCATGGAGTAACCCAGCACGGCTGCCTGCTCAATGCCGAGGTGATCAAGCAGTGCCACCGCATCCCGCGCCATGGCGCTCGGGTAATACGCTTCCGGATCGTGCGGCTTATCGGAGGCTCCATGCCCGCGATTGTCCAGAACGATGGTGTTGTACCCTGCCCCCGTCAATGTCTCGACCCAGCCCGTATCGATCCAGTTCACCTTGGCGCTCGAGGCAAAGCCATGGATGCAGAGCAAGGGCTTACCTGCCCCAAAGCTGTCGTAGCTCAGCGTTAGTCCATCGGATTGAAAGGTGGCCATGCTCTGTTCCTCTTGGCGGGTTCACTTGACGCAGGCCTTATGCCACGCCCACTTCCCTTGCCGCCACCCATCCACTATGGTCCCCGCGAACTCAAATTCCGGCATCAGGTTTCTCGATGGCAAACAATTCGACGCCCCATTTCCACAACACCGAAGGCCTTAGCAGGATCGAAATCGGTTCCAAGGAATTCCAGTGCGTTGGTGCCTTGCCTCCGTTTGACCACCCCCATGTCTATCTCGACATGGGCAAGGACAACGACATCGTCTGCCCCTATTGCTCGACGCACTTTGTTTATGCGTCGCGGCTTGCGGCCGGAACCTCCGAACCGCTTTCAGCAGTTTTCCACTCCGACGCCGCATAGAATCTTCCCATGCCGGGCACCGGCAAGACATTCTACATAGCCGGCGCCGGAATCACCGGCCTTACACTGGCCTTGGCGCTCGCCAAGTTCGGCGCGAGCGTTACCGTGCTCGAGCGCAGTGCCGCCCTGTCCGAACTCGGTGCAGGTCTGCAGCTTAGCCCCAATGCGCGCCTGCTGCTCGACCGGCTGGGCCTGGGCGAACTCCTGACCGGCCTCAGTCTTGAGCCGCTTGGCATAGACATCTATCCACTGGCTCGCCGTTCTCCCCTCGTGACCCTGGAACTCGGTGCTGCCATGCGGCAGCACTTCGGTTCACCCTACGCTGTTCTGCACCGGGCCGACCTAACGGATGCGCTTTACCGGGCGACGCGGCGTTTTGCCAATATCGACATCCTTTTTGGGGTGCGCCACTGGGACGCGAGCGCGCACTCTGATGGAGTGATGGTCTCGGTGATGCAGGCGGACGGGCAGATGCGCACCGGTCGTGCCAACGGCTTGATCGGTGCCGATGGTGTTCATTCCTTCACCAGGCGGCATGTGCTTGCCGGACCCGACGCCCGGTTTGCTGGCCGTCTAGCCTGGCGCACCATGCTGCCCTTCCAGAGTGCTGCGGGGCATTTGGCGCTGGATCGTGTCTCGGTGCTGTTCGGCCCCGGATTTCACCTCGTCTGTTACCCGCTGCCACACCGCGATCAGGTCAATATTGCGCTCTTTGCCAAGGGTGCGGCAGAGGCGACAGCCAGTCATCCCAGCTTGAGCAAAGCCAGCCCGCGGATTGCTGCACTTCTTGCCGCGGCTGAAAACTGGACATGCTGGCCGCTCTACACCGTTTCGACGCCAAAGTGGCACAAGGGCAATATCGGCCTTGCAGGCGATGCGGCCCATGCCATGGTGCCGTTCCAGGCCCAGGGGGCGGCCATGGGCATCGAGGACGCCGCCGTTCTCGCGCCGCTCCTGGTGCGACATGGCAGCGCTGAGTCGGCCCTCGCCCAGTACGAGCGGATCCGGCGCGCCCGTGTGGCCCGCGTCGCCAGAACGTCCACGACCAACGGCCGCATCTTCCACATGGGATGGCCCTTCAGCGTCGCACGCGACCTGGCCATTTCAGCGCAAGGAACGCGCGGCCACATCAAGCGTCTCGCCTGGCTTTACAGCCACGATGCTGGCCTGATTCCGCGGGAAAAAGATGGGTCCTGAATCACCGCCAGACTTCAGGTGGATCATAGAAAAGCGCACTTTGCTGGAACCCAACGCCGCCGATCAGCCTTGCGTTACCACTGATGCCTGTGTCAACTGCGGCAACGTTCCGAGCCATAGTCGGCCTTACCGAGGTTAGCGCCCAAGCATGCAAGCTGCCACTCGCTCACGCCTGACGCTCACCTGTATTCTGGTGACGATCCTGCTTGACATGATTGGCGTTGGCATCATCGTGCCGGTACTGCCCAAACTGCTCGAGGAACTCACTGGCGGCAGCATGGCCAATGCTGCGGTGATCGGCGGTTACCTGGTCTTTTCCTATGCCTTCATGCAGTTCGTATTCTCCCCCGTACTGGGCAATCTGTCGGACCGCTTCGGCCGCCGTCCGGTCCTGCTCTGTTCCTTGCTGGGCCTGACGTTCGATTATCTGATGATGGCAATTGCGCCGGTCGTCTGGTATTTGTTTATCGGTCGCCTCATTGCGGGCGTGGCGGGCGCCGCAGTGGCCACTGCCACCGCCTATATGGCTGATATTACCCCGCCCCATAAGCGCACCCATCGCTTCGGCCTGATTGGCGCAGCGTTTGGTCTGGGTTTCATCATTGGCCCGGTTATCGGCGGCGAGCTGGGGGAGTTCGGCTCCCGCGTTCCCTTCTTTGCCGCCGCCGCCCTGGCTTTTGCCAATTTCCTGTTCGGCTTGCTGGTGTTGCCTGAAAGCCTGCCCAAGACGTCGCGGCGCAAGTTCGATATCCGCCGTGCCAATCCTTTTGGTGCCGTAATTGCCCTGCGCCAGTATCCGGTGGTATTGTGGCTCCTGGGTGTGCTCTTCGCCTTTTCGCTTGCGGCGCAAGCCCTGCCGACGGTGTTCAGCTACTTCACCGTGGAAGTGTTCCGCTTCACCTCGTCCAATATCGGCCGGGCGCTGGGCGCCTTCGGCATCGGCTTTGCGATCTGCCAGGCGTTCCTGGTTGGCCCGCTCGTCAAGCGCGTGGGCGAACCGCCGGTTGCGATCCTTGGCCTTTTGGCGGCGATCGGCGCCTTTGCCGGCGTGGCCTTCACCAACGAGGTGTTTTACCTTTATGTGTTCATCATGCTGGGCGCGGTGAGCGGCCTGGCAGCGCCTGCGATCAACGGCGTATTGTCCCGCCAGGTGCCGGACAACGCGCAGGGCGAACTCCAGGGTGCGGTCAATGCTGCCAATTCCCTTGCCACCATCATCGGGCCATTGGCTGCAACACAGATCTTTTCCTACTTCACCAGCGCGGCCGATTCGCCGGGCTATTTCCCCGGAGCGCCATTCATCGCTGCAAGCGCCTGCGTTGTTTTGGCCCTCATCATCTTCTCCATCGCCGCGTGGCGGTTCGAACTCGGTCATCGGCCCAGCATTGCCAATCATCCGCACGTTCCCGACATGCCGCCCCCCGGCCAGGTTCGGTTGCCGCCGATAGATGAAGACGACGTTGATGCAAGTACGCCCCGCCATTGACGCGGATTGCCCGGCGGTTCTGGCCATCGTTGCGCCGGTTCTGGCAGCTGGCGAAACATATGCCATCGCCCGTGACCTCGACGCCGCGGCGGCTCTCGCCTACTGGTTCAGCCCCGCCCACGATGTGTTCGTAGCCCAGGACAGGGATGTCGTCGCTGGCACCTATTATCTTCAGGCCAACCAGCAGGGCGGCGGCGCCCATGTCGCCAATTGCGGTTACATGACCGCGCCTGCCGCTCAAGGTAAAGGTGTTGCGCGCGCCATGTGCGAACACTCCCTGATCGAGGCGCGAAAGCGCGGTTTCCGAGCCATGCAGTTCAATCATGTGGTCTCAACCAACAGCCGCGCCGTGGCTCTGTGGCAAAAACTGGGCTTTGCCATTGTCGGCACCCTGCCCAAAGCCTTCCACCATCCTGTTCACGGCTATGTCGACAGCTACGTGATGGTCCGCGAACTCTGAGTTGTGATGGCGCGGGCCGGAACGTTTGGACTCGTGCCTAGTTCAGACAAGGTCAGGAGCCAGGAAAATGCCAC
>JAQGJI010000019.1 GCA_028290685.1 Devosia sp.
CGGCAGATCCCGAGCCTGATGGCATTGGCGATCGATCATCGCAGCCAGTTCGAGGAACTGGCGCAGGGCGACCCCGCTATGCTGGCGCGCATTCCCGCGTTCAAGGTTCTTGCGGTCAAGGCCGCAGCGCGAGTGGCCAAGGGGCGTCCCGGGTTTGGCATGCTGCTCGACGACAAGTACGGTCGGGACGCGCTGTTCGCGGCGGGAGCCGAGGCGGATTTCTGGATTGCCCGGCCGATTGAACTGCCCGGCTCACGGCCGCTTCAATTCGAGTTTTCACAGGATGTCGGCGCCCGAATCGTAGACTGGCCGGTGGATCATTGCATCAAGGTGCTGTGCTTTTACCATCCGGACGATCCGGCGGAACTCAAGCAGGTGCAGATCGAAAAGCTGCGCACGGCCTACGATGCTGCCCGCAGGATCGGGCGCGATCTGCTGGTCGAGATTATTGCGGGCAAGCATGGTGGATTGAACAAGGATACGGTCAGCCGGGCTTTGGGCGAGATCTACGATGTGGGCATAAAGCCCGACTGGTGGAAGCTCGAGACACAGGCGGATGCCGCAGCGTGGGATGCGATCGACGCGGTGATCGAGACGCGCGATCCCCACTGCCGCGGCGTTGTGCTGCTGGGTCTGGAAGCACCGCAGGGCGTGCTGGAAGCGGGATTTGCGGCCGCACGCGGCTCGAGCACCGTCAGGGGATTTGCCGTTGGCCGCACGATCTTTGCCGAAGCGGCGAAGGGGTGGCTGAACGGGGAAATCAGCGACGAGGCGGCGGTGGATGACATGGCGCGCCGGTTCGGTGCGCTGGTCGAGGTCTGGGAACGACTGGGGGCAAGAGCGGCGGCCTGAGCCAGCCGGAGGCCCCCTCGCCCGTCTCGGCCACGCGCCGTGCTCTCCCCAAAGGGGAGGAACAAGGGCGAAAATTCTGGTCCCCGTCGGGAGAGGGTAGCGCCCAGGCGCTGCTCAAGGGGATATGTCCCACCAACTGAGGATTGCGGCAATGAGCCAGACGACTATCCGACTGACGATGGCGCAAGCCGTGGCACGGTTCCTGACCATGCAGAAGACCGTCGTGGACGAGCAAACCGTGCCGATCTTTGGCGGGGTGTTTGCCATCTTCGGGCACGGCAATGTTGCGGGGCTCGGTGAGGCGTTGCACGGGGTCAAGGATACGCTGCCGACCTATCGGGCACAGAACGAGCAGGGCATGGCGCATGCGGCGATCGCCTTTGCCAAGGCCAGTTTTCGCCGCCGCTTCATGGCGTGCACAAGTTCCATCGGGCCGGGCGCGCTCAACATGGTCACCGCAGCGGCGCTGGCGCATGTGAACCGGCTGCCCGTGTTGCTGCTGCCGGGCGATGTGTTTGCCAACCGCCTGCCGGACCCCGTGCTGCAGCAGGTGGAGAATTTCGCTGACGGCACTGTCACCGCCAATGACTGTTTCAGGCCGGTCAGCCGCTATTTCGACCGCATTACCCGCCCCGAACAGATCATGCCGGCGCTGCGCCGGGCCATGCAGGTTTTGACGGACCCGGCGGAATGCGGCCCCGTCACGCTGAGCCTTTGCCAGGATGTGCAGGCAGAGGCCTATGATTATCCCGAGAGCTTCTTTGCGGAGAAGATCTGGCCGGTGCGGCGGACCATGCCCGACGCGGACGAGTTCGCTGCCGCGGCAACAGCGCTGCTCCATGCCAGCAAGCCGGTCATCATTGCTGGTGGCGGGGTGCTCTATTCGGAGGCGAGTGCGGCGCTGACCACATTTGCGGAGCGCTATGGCGTGCCGGTGCTCGAAACGCAGGCCGGCAAGTCCAGCCTGCCGCATGAGCACAAGCTCAACATGGGTTCGGTCGGGGTGACAGGAACATCGGCGTCCAACGCCCTGGCCGAAGAGGCGGACCTGGTCTTGGCGGTCGGGACCCGGCTGCAGGATTTTACGACCGGCTCCTGGGCCCTGTTCAAGAACCAGAACATGCAGATCGTCGGGCTCAACGTGCAAGTGTTCGACGCCTACAAGCACGGCGCATTGCCGCTGGTGGCCGATGCGCGCGCCGGGCTGGAGGCGCTTCATGTCGCCCTGACCGGCTGGCAGGCCGATCCTGAATGGACGGCCCGGGCCAAGGCGGGCAAGGACGAGTGGCTGGTTGCGGCGGATCGCGCAACATCGAGCACCAATGCCGAACTGCCCTCGGACGCACAGGTGATCGGAGCGGTACAGCGCGCGCGGGAAAATGCGATTCTGGTTTGCGCCGCTGGCGGGCTGCCGGGCGAGCTGCACAAGCTGTGGCGGGCGCAAGGCCCGGGCAGCTATCACATGGAATATGGGTTTTCGACCATGGGCTATGAGATCGCAGGGGGCCTGGGCGTGAAACTGGCGCGGCCCAACGATGATGTCGTGGTCATGGTGGGTGATGGCAGTTACATGATGCTGAACTCGGAGATCGCGAGTTCGATCATGCTGGGCGCCAAGCTGACCATAGTGGTGCTCGACAATGCCGGCTATGGCTGCATCAACCGGCTGCAGATGGCGACTGGCGGCGCCAACTTCAACAATCTGTTGAAGGACACCCATCATGTGACGCTGCCCGGCATCGATTTTGCCGCGCACGCGGCTTCGATGGGAGCAATCTCGCGCAAGGTGAAATCCCTCGCAGAGCTGGAGACTGCATTGCAGGAGAGTGAGGGCAATGATCGGACCACCGTGATCGTGATCGACACTGACCCGCTGATTACCACCGAAGCAGGCGGGCACTGGTGGGATGTTGCGGTGCCCGAGGTCAGCGAGCGAGCGCAGGTCAATGCAGCGCGCCAAGCCTATGTGGAGGCGCTCAAGGCCCAGCGGGCGGGGTGAGTTCTCCCGTCAAGCCCCTCCCCCTTGAAGGGAGGGGTTGGGGTGGCAGTGCTGCGCAAGCCGCAGGTTCGAACGTCCTCGATAGGCAGCACCCCAACCCTGATCCCTCCTCTCAAGGGCGAGGGAGACGACTAGAAAATCGGAGCTGGAAGCAAAAACATGAAAGCCAAGCTTGGTATGTCGCCCATCGCGTGGTGGAACGATGATCTGGTGGAACTCAGCGATGATGTGTCGCTGGAGGAGTGCCTGCGCCAGTCCCGCTCCGCCGGGTTCACGGGAATGGAAAAAGGCCGCCGATTTCCCGATGACCCCGCAGTCATGCTGCCCATTCTGCGCGCTGCCGACGTTACGCTGTGCGGAGGCTGGTTCTCCGGAACGCTCGTGGACGACGAGCTATCGGCCAACAAGGACCGCATCAGCCCGATGATCGAGCTGTTCAAGGCGGTGAATGCGCCATGCATCGTTTATGGCGAGGTTGGCCGCTCGATCCAGGGAGACCGCTCCCGGCCGCTGGCAAGCAAACCCAGGCTGAGCGACGAGGAGATGAAGGCTTACGGGCGCAGGATGACCCAATTTGGCGAATGGTGCGCCGAGCAGGGCATGCCGCTGAGCTATCATCACCATATGGCCGCCGTGGTGGAAACCGAGGCCGAGCTGGATGCGTTCATGCAAGCTTCCGGGCCCGGCATTCCACTGCTGCTCGATGCCGGGCACCTGGCGTTTGCGGGCGGGGATGTTTTGCGCGCTATCGACAAGCACCATGCACGCATCAACCACGTGCACGTCAAGGACGTGCGCCTGGGGGTGATCGAAAAGCTTGATCGCAACACGCAGTCGTTTCTTGATGCGGTTGCGCTGGGGGCATTTACGGTTCCGGGCGATGGATCGCTGGATTTCGGAGCAATCGTGCAGCGCTTTGCCGATCATGGCTATGAAGGCTGGTTCGTGGTCGAGGCTGAGCAGGACCCAAAGGCCAATCCGCCGCTGCGGATGGCGCAGGTGGGGCACAAGGAGCTCATGCGCGTGATGACGGCCGCGGGCTATACAGTTGAAACCGAGGGCTTTCCCAAGGGTTGAGCTTTCCTTACAAGGCCGGTCTGAACAGCAGGAGGATAGGCGGTTGGCCTTGAACAGTAGCGATGCAAACTGGTTTCGATCGAAGCGGCTGCGAATAGCCATCACGGCGGGCCTTGCCATATGGCTTGCCGTTGAACTGTATTGGGGAGACCAGTTCTGGGCTTTCCTGGTCGGTTTCGCCCTGCTCTATTCGCTTTACAACTTCTTTTATGCCTTTCCCAAGGAGCAGTCCAAGAATGGCGACCCAGACCAATCTGCGCCTCCGCCCCCAGGCGAAGACGGGCCTCGTTCATGATGTGACGCCCGCCTCCGCGGGCTGGAATTATGTCGGCTTCGCACTGCACAAGCTGGGCGAGGGCGAAGTCGCGGGGGGCGAGGCAGGGTTGAACGAACTCTGCCTGGTCCTGGTCAGCGGCAAGGCGCGAATAGCGGTCGACGGGGTGGACCTGGGTGAGATCGGGGAACGCATGAGCCCCTTCGAGGGGGCGCCATGGGCAGTTTATGTGCCGATGGGGAGCGAGTGGGCCGCCGATGCGACAACGGCTCTGGAGTTGGCGGTTTGTGCTGCGCCCGGCGGGGGCTACCATACGGCGCGGTTGATTGCGCCGGGTACGCATCCGCGCATCACCCGCGGCAAGGGCGCCAACGTGCGCCATGTCCACAACATCATGCCCGAGGACGACGGCGCTGCCCATTCCCTGCTGGTGGTGGAGGTGATCACCCCGCAGGGCAATACGTCATCCTATCCGCCGCACAAGCATGACCAGGATAACCTGCCCCACGAAAGCCAGCTGGAAGAGACCTATTTTCATCGGCTCAATCCGCCCCAGGGCTTCGCCATGCAGCGCGTTTATACCGATGACCGAAGCCTTGATGAGGCGCTGGTGATCGAGGATGGAGACGTGACGCTGGTGCCCAAGGGGTATCATCCGGTGGCGACTACGGCCGGCTACGACCTTTATTACCTCAATGTCATGGCCGGGCCCAGGCGAGTGTGGAAGTTCCACAACGCGCCCGAGCATGAGTGGTTGTTGTCGTAGGCTTCGTCATACTGGCGCCCATAAGCCCGATGTCATTGCGGCGCACGCCGTGCCCCTATCGAGATCACCCCGCGGCCGCCCGGGGGGTCGTGCAGCAACCGGGGGTCTCGGGTCAGGCCAGGATGGATCCCGGATCGCGTCCGGGATGACATCGTGGGTTTGGAACACTGATGCCCGCTGCTCGATGAAAGGGGCTACTGCCGGGGCGAAGCGCTGTTGCCTGCCAGCCCGCCTGTGACCTCGCTCACCTTGACGGCGCGACCTTCGTTGACGGACCGCACGGCGGCCTCGGCCAGCGCCAGCGCAATCAAGCCATCCAGGCCGCTCGGATTTGCCGGGGATCCGGTTTCCAGCGCATCGATGAACGTGCTGATCTCGCGGGCGTAGGCCTCGGTGTAGCGGGTCATGAAGAAGTCGTGCAGGGGCGGCCGGGTATAGCCGCCGGCATTGGCGAGTTCGATCGAAACGGGGCGCTGGTTTTCCGCCGATACGGCCCCCTTGGAGCCGTGCACTTCAATGCGCTGGTCGTAGCCATAGGTGGCGCGGCGGGAGTTGGAGATGGTGGCGTGCTTGCCCGAAGCGGTGGACAGCATGACCGAAACGCTGTCGTAGTCGCCAGCCTCGCCAATGGCAGGATCAACCAGAACCGAGGCTTGCGCGCTGACGGTGTCGATCTCCTCGCCCAGCATGTAGCGCGCCATGTCGAAATCGTGGATCGTCATGTCGCGAAAGATGCCGCCGGAACGCTTGATGTAATCGACCGGTGGAGCACCCGGGTCGCGGGACACGATGGTCACCATTTCGACCTCGCCGATCTGCCCCTCGTCGATCACTTTGCGCATGGCCTGGAAGTGCGGGTCGAAGCGGCGGTTGAAGCCCACCATCAGGGTGCCGCCTTCCTGGTCCACGATCTTCAGGCAAGCCTTGACGCGCTCGACGTCAAGGTCGATCGGCTTTTCACAGAAGATGGCCTTGCCCGCCCGGGAGAACTGCTCGATCAGATCGGCATGGGTATCGGTCGGGGTGCAGATTACCACGGCATCGATGTCATCGGAGCGCAGGATAGCCTCGATGGTGCGGATGGTGCAGCCATATTGGTGTGCGACAGCGCCGGCAGCTTGCTCCATTGCGTCGGCTACGGCGACCAGTTGCGCCTTGGGGTTGGAGGTAATGGCTTTGGCGTGGACCTTGCCAATGCGCCCAGCGCCGAGCAGGCCGAAACGAACGGTCATGTGGTGTCTCCGAAGTGCGCGCCATCAGGCGCGGATAGGTGAAAGGAGAAAATCAGGTTTCGCGAGCGCGTTCGAGGATGCGCTTGCACTCAAGCAGTTCGCGCAGGACCTCGGAGAGCTTGTCCCGCGATTCTCGATCCAGCGCGGGGCTCGCCAGCATGACGGCCTCTTCGATCTCGGCCTCGTCGCCAGCAGCCTCGGCTTGCTCGATCAGGGGAAGGATGTCTTCGAGCGGCTTGCCTTCACCAACCGCAACCACATAGCGGCTGCCATTGTCCTTGAGAATGCGCTGCACGCCCTTGATGGTAAAGCCTTGATCATAAAGCAGATGGCGTATGCCGCGCAGCAGCAGCACATCTTCGGGGCGGTAATACCGCCGCCCGCCGCCGCGCTTGAGCGGTTTTATGGTGCTGAATCGGGTCTCCCAGAAGCGGAGCACGTGCTGGGGAAGGTCCAGCTCTTCGGCGGCTTCTGAAATCGTCCGGAATGCGTCTGGCGACTTGTCCACGGAGCTGAGACTCGCTGGGATTGCTTATTTTCCAGCGCTAACCATAGATTTGTTGATCTTGGACTTCAACACATTGGACGGTTTGAACACAAGAACATCGCGGGGCAGGATTGGCACCTCTTCGCCGGTCTTGGGATTGCGCCCGATGCGCTCGTTCTTGGAGCGAACCTGGAACGAGCCAAAGGAGGAAAGCTTGACGTTCTTGCCCTCGACCAGGGCATCCCCGATCAATTCCAGAACCCGCTCCACCAGTTCTGCCGATTCCGTCCGGGAAAGGCCGACCGACCCGTAAACCGCTTCGGCAAGGTCCGCCCTAGTCACTGTCTTTTGCGCCATTCGCACCCCCAAAACCGCCGGAAGGGATCACCTTCCAGTCCCGAGCCGGGCAAAGGCCCGCTCCTGATCAAAGTTGCTCTCGGCGCCGCTCCCCTGGGAAGCGAGCCGGACACGGGATTTACTCCCTTACCAAAACGCAAAGGGGCTTCACAAACTGGTTGTGCAGCCAGGATTTGCGCCACGTCCTCCACCTGCAACCGACACTAACGCCTTGATACGTTTAAGGTCAATGCATCGAAACGGCGTTACCAGCGAATGAGGGAAGCGCCCCAGGTGAAGCCGCCGCCCATGGCTTCGAGCATCACCAGATCGCCGGGCTTGATGCGCCCGTCGGCTACGGCCACGCTCAGAGCCAGGGGGACCGAGGCAGCCGATGTGTTGGCATGGGTATCGACGGTCATGATGACCTTTGCCGGGGGCAGGCCCAGTTTGTTGCCGGCGCCTTCAATGATGCGCTTGTTGGCCTGGTGGGGCACGAACCAGTCGAGATCGGCCACGGTGTAGCCGGCTTTGTCGAGCGTGGCATACACAACGTCAGTGATCTTGCCGACCGCGTGGCGGAACACCTCGGGGCCCTGCATATGGACATGGCCCGTCGTGCCCGTGGTGGAGGGGCCGCCATCCACATAGAGCTTGTCCCAATGGTGCCCGTCGGACCGCAGCGCGCTGGCGAGGACGCCCCGCTCGGGTGCATCGTCGGGCAGTTCGACCTTTTCGAGCACGACCGCCCCTGCCCCATCGCCGAACAGGACGCAGGTGGTCCGGTCGGTCCAGTCGATCAGCCGGGAGAAGGTTTCCGCGCCGATAACCAAGGCGCGTGTCGCCAGACCATTCTTGATGTAGCTGTCCGCTGTTGCCAGCGCATAGACAAAGCCCGAGCAAACGGCCTGGATATCGAAGGCCATGCCGTGGTGAATGCCCAGCTTCATCTGCACGATCGTGGCGGTCGCGGGAAAGGTATAGTCGGGCGTCGTCGTCGCCACGACGATAAGGTCGATCTCGTCGGCCGTAACACCGGCGGCAGCCATGGCTTTGGCCGCCGCTTCCAGAGCAAGATCGGAGGTGTACTGGCCTTCGGCAGCGATCTGGCGCTGCTTGATGCCGACGCGCTGCTGAATCCACTCGTCTGATGTGTCGACCATGGTGGCGAGTTCGGCGTTGGTCAGAACCTTTTCAGGCAGGTAACCGCCAACGCCGCGGATGATTGATCGCGTCTTTGTCACGCCGGTTTCGCCTCAGTTTGTGATTCTGGAACAGGCGCCATGGTCTTGACCGGAAAGCGCTTCATGGTGTCGCCGATCTTTTCCATGAGGCGGCTGCGGGCCATACCGTAGGACAAGGTCAAGGCGCTTTTGTAGCCAATCTCGTCAGTGCCGCCATGGGATTTGATGACAATCCCGTTCAGACCCATGAAGACCCCGCCATTGACCGTGCGGGGGTCCATGCGGCGCTGCAAGGCCTTGAGAGCGGACATGGCGAAAAGGGCTCCGATGCGACTCATCAAATTGGCCTTGAGTGCATTGGACAGGTACTTGCCGACCTGGCGGGCGGTGCCTTCAGCGGTCTTGAGGGCGATATTGCCCACGAAACCCTCGGTAACGACCACGTCTACCGTGCCCTTGCCGATGTCGTCGCCTTCAACAAAGCCATGATAAACAAAGCCCGAGCCGCTGGCTTCGGTCAGGATGCGACCTGCTTCCTTGATGGATTCAAGGCCTTTGACCTCTTCCGTGCCCACGTTGAGCAGGCCCACGGTAGGCAATTCGTGGCCAAACAGGCACCGCGCCAGAGCAGATCCGAGAATCGCATAGTCAACCAGCTGGCGGGCATCGGCCCCAATGGTGGCGCCCATGTCCAGAACGACGATATCGGTGCGCAGGGTCGGCCAGATCGCTGCAATCCCGGGGCGGGCGATTCCCTCCATGGGACGCAGGCAAAAGGTGGCCATGGCCATCAGCGCGCCGGTGTTGCCGCCCGAGACCGCGACGTCGGCCTCGCCATCCTTGACCGACTGGATGGCCATCCACATCGAGGACGTCCCCCGGCCCTTGCGCAGGGCCTGGCTGGGCTTTTCGTGCATTGCAACCACGGTCTCGCAGTGCCGGACCACCGATACCGATTTCAGGTCCGGAAACTGGTCGAGCAAGGGCGCAATCTGCTCCTCGCGGCCATGAAAGATAAAACGGGTATCGGCATGCTCCTTGAGGGCCAGATGGGCCCCATGGATCACCGCCCGAGGGGCATTATCGCCGCCCATGGCATCCACTGAAATCGTGATGGTATCGGTCATTGCAGCCCGTTCTGTGCCCTCAGCAAGGGCGTGCGCGAAAACAGCTCTTGCCAGACAAGCCCCGGCTATAGCCTTCAACGCGCCTATGTAGCATCTGGTGCAGCCAAATGGCACCGAGATTGGTGCATATTGTGGCTATCACGTTTCGGGGTCGTTTTCTTTTTTGAGCTTGGCAAGGGCAGCGAAGGGTCCGGTGTCTTGAGCCTGGGCATTGACGGGCAAGTCATCAAGGGTTTCGTTTTGCAGCCGCGGATAGGGATCTATTGCCAATGCCAGGGTTTCAATCAGCAGGGCGCTGAGGTCAACCTCGGGCCCGTCTATATAATCGGGGAAGTCCTCATCCTCAAGATCAACAAAGATCTCCGAGCCCGGCGTCGGCTTGTGGGTGGCCGGCTCGGGCAGGAAGATTCGATCAATGGGCTCATCGATATCCTGGTGCACCGGCTCGAAAGTGACAATCGAAGGCTGCACAATTTGCGCCTGAAGGCGCCCCAGCGCCCGCAGGCCGCCCCGAAACGGGGTGACCACCAGATGGGCGTCGAACCGCTCGATGGCAGTGAGCCGAATACTGGCGGCCAGAGCTGTGCGCGTTGCATCGTCAAGCGAGACTTCCAGGCTGCGCCCGGCAGCGGGCAGGCGATCGATACGGACGATGGCGTCGAAAAGGGGAGCGTTGGCGCTGTTCACCTGGCAACCTCGAACTGGATGATACCGCTCGTGATCTCTTTGGCTGACCGGGAAACCAATGCGCGATCCTGCGCAAAAAGGTAATCAGCAAGGGCGGTCACATGAGGGCCTGAACTGCCATCGAATATATTGCGCGACAGCACGGTTTCAAGCGCGGCGCGGTCGTTTCGGTCCATGGCCTCGTTCAACGCGGCCAGCAGGCCAAAAAAGATGTTCCCCATCTTCTGGATGCGCTTGGGCACGCCCAGGTCTCCCACGCCCATCTCACGCAGCGAGCGGTCCATGTCCCGGAAAAACAGGTCGAACACGGCTTGGCTGAAATTCTTCTGGGGCCCTGTTTCACTGCGCAGACGGCGGAAAAGTAACGCCATATGAAGGCTGATCATGTCAAATCGACCGGTGACAGTATCGGGCACCAGCCAGTCTGCGTAGAACAGCGGTTGCCGGGATTGTGCCACAATGGCGCTATAGACGGCCACAACTGCCTTGGTCGCTGTGTTCTTGCGAAACAAATTGAGGATCATCAGGTTGCGTTCAGCTTTGTCTTTGACCTAACAGGCGGGCAAAACCGCTCGCCGGAGCACTGCCAGCTTGCCAGACGGATATGTTGGCAGCTACACATTCCGCGCCAACCAAGGCGCCCGTCATTGCCGTGCCTATAGTCTCAAGCCATCGGGAAAGTCAAATTCATGCTCCTGCGTCATGCCTCCGGTTCCGTTGCGCCGCTTGCAGCCGCCGCTTTGTTGGCTCTGGTTCTGGCAGGCTGCACCAGCAGCACCTCCCTGGTG
Source organism: Devosia sp. (assembly GCA_028290685.1). Taxonomy (GTDB): domain Bacteria; phylum Pseudomonadota; class Alphaproteobacteria; order Rhizobiales; family Devosiaceae; genus Devosia. The sequence goes on from JAQGJI010000019.1 coordinate 10,810, forward strand.
ACCGCACGAACCCAAGGTTATGAGATATCGGACAGCGCCATGGCGCAGATCCGGCCCGGCCAGAGCGAGCAGCTGGTGACGCTGGTGCTGGGTTCACCCCAATCCACCAATACGTTCGGAGACCAGACCGCCTGGTACTATGTCGAGACCAAGGTTCGCCAAACCTCGTTTGGCATGACCATGGTGGATTCCCGCACGGTGCTGGCGGTTTATTTCGACAGGAACAAGAAGGTCGTCGACAAGGCCGTATACAGCCTGCAGGACGGCAAGACGGTGACGATCGAGACGCGCCGGACGCCGTCCTTTGGCGAGGATCGCAGCTTTATCGACCAGATCCTGCAGTCGTTCTGATCCAGGCCTGCATGAGGCACGCAAGCCCCGGGAGACCGGGGCTTTTTATTTGAGCCTGGCGAAACTCACCTGGGCCCTGCCAGGTCGGTTCCTGCTTCCCGAGCGATCGCATCGAGGGACGCGTTGACCAGACCGGTCGCGTCGTCTTCGTAGAACGCCTTGGCAATGTCGACATATTCGGTGATGACGACCCGATGGGGGATATCCTGGCGGCGGAGCAACTCGAACGCGGCTGCGCGCAGGATGGCCCGCAGCGTGGCATCGATGCGCTCGACCGGCCAGCCCTCCGCCAGGGCGCGATCCACCGCGGGATCGATGGCAAGCTGGTGCTTTGCCACGCCGGAAACGATCTGGCGGAAGAAGTCGGCATCGGCGGGCAGATATTGCTCACCCTCGATTTCGCGGCCCAGATGAAAACTGCCGAACTGGGCCAGTGTGTCCTCAAGCGTCGCGCGGCCCACGTCCATCTGGTAAAGCGCCTGGACAGCTGCCAGGCGCGCGGCGCCGCGTTGATTGGCGGCACGCTCGATCTGAGGGTTGCGTTTGGGAGCATCAGCCATGGTGGTCACTCTTTTTGGGCCGAGGCTGGGAACCACGGACGGCAGGGCACCACCCCATAATCGTGTCGCGGGCGAACTTCAACACATTAGGGGTGGAACAAGCAGGCAGCCCGGGCAATCATTCGCTATCGCTAGAGGTCCCCTGCCCTTCGGCAAGTGCGGCAAGGAAGTTCCGGAAATCATCGGCCGCCGAAAAGTTCTTGTAGACCGAGGCGAAACGGACAAAGGCAACATCATCGAGGCCCTGCAAGCCGCTCATCACGTATTCGCCGATCTGGTCGGAGCTGACCTCCATGTCGCCCTGGCTTTCGAGTTGCCGGACTATGCCGGAAATCATCCGCTCGATGCGGTCGGTTTCCACCGAGCGCTTGCGGAGGGCCGTATAGACCGAGCGGGCCAGCTTTTCGCGGTCGAACGGCACCTTGCGGCCGCTCTTTTTGACCACGGTGAGTTCGCGCAACTGCACCCGCTCAAAGGTGGTAAAGCGGCCGCCGCAGCCATTGCAGACGCGGCGGCGGCGTATGGCGCCCGAATCCTCGGTCGGGCGGCTGTCCTTGACCTGCGTGTCATCGTTGCCGCAATAAGGACAGCGCATGGAAAGACCTTATTGCCCGTAAATCGGGAAGCGATCAGTAAGGCTTTTCACCCGGTCACGCACGGCCGCTTCCACGGCGCCATTATTGTCCTCGCCATTGGCCTTCAGCCCGTCAAGAACTTCGATGATGAGTTCACCGATCAGCTGGAATTCGGCCTGGCCGAAACCGCGCGAGGTGCCCGCAGGCGTGCCGAGGCGAATGCCAGAGGTGATCGCCGGCTTTTCGGGATCAAACGGAACTGCATTCTTGTTACAGGTGATGTGAGCGCGCTCGAGGGCCTTCTCGGTGGCCTTGCCCGTCAGCCCCTTTGGGCGCAGATCAACCAGCATCAAGTGATTATCGGTGCCGCCGGTGACGATATCGACGCCCCCTTTGACCAAGGTTTCAGCCAGGATTCGGGCGTTGGCAACAACCTGCCTGGCGTAGGACCTGAACTCGGGCTGCAGCGCCTCGCGGAAGGCCACCGCCTTGGCAGCGATGACATGCATCAGCGGCCCGCCCTGGATGCCCGGGAAAATGGCAGAGTTTATCTTTTTGGCGATATCTTCGTCATCGGTGAGGATGAGGCCGCCACGGGGGCCGCGCAGCGTCTTGTGCGTCGTGGTCGTCGCGACATGGGCATGGGGGAACGGGCTGGGATAAACACCACCCGCCACGAGCCCGGCCACATGGGCCATGTCGACAAAGAGGATGGCGCCAACCTCATCGGCAATCGCGCGGAACTGGGCCCAGTCCATGATTCGCGAATAGGCCGAAAAGCCCGCGACCAGCATCTTGGGCTTGTGCTGGTGCGCCAGCTGACGCACCTGGTCCATATCCACAAGGCCATCCTGCTGGCGTACGCCATACTGGATGGCGTTGAACCATTTGCCGGACTGGTTAGGCTTGGCACCATGGGTCAAGTGACCGCCGGCATCGAGCGACATGCCCAGGATGGTGTCGCCGGGCTGCAGCAGCGCCTGATAAACGCCTTGATTTGCCTGGGAGCCGGAATTTGGCTGCACATTGGCAAAACCCACGCCGAACAACTGCTTGGCGCGCTCGATGGCAAGGTTCTCGGCAACATCGACGTACTGGCAGCCACCATAATAGCGGCGCCCGGGATAGCCTTCGGCGTATTTGTTGGTGAGCACCGAGCCTTGCGCCTCAAGCACGGCCTGGGACACGATATTTTCAGAAGCGATGAGTTCGATTTCGCCTTGTTGGCGGTCAAGCTCATGACCAATCGCGGCCGCCAATTCCGGATCGGTGTCGCCAACCGAATTGGAGAAGAACTTGGGAAACAGCGGAAGGGATGTGGCTGCGCTCATGGGGGTTCTCCAGGCATTCCCAACATCTTGTGCCGGGAGAGTTGTATTGGCGCAGCCTCTAGCACAAAGGCGCGGCGCAATCCAAGCGTTTGCCATGGGACACACCACAGTGAAACAGGCAACCAGTACCGGCAATGCGCGTTACACGTGCAGAGACCGGACATTCCGGCTGCGGGCGGCATTGGAGATTGACCATGAACAAGACAGCAGCAGGGCTGACGGCAGCCGCACTTACCGGCCTGATGTCCATCACCAGCGTGATTCCGGCGCAGGCGCAAATCCTGCCTCCCAAAGTGGACCGGGGCGATCGGGACCGTGTGGTCCAGACCTATTGTGACCGCAACTCACGCGATCGCGATTGCCGGGAATTCCGTCGCGGCAATTGGGACAACAACGACTACAACAGGTTCTATCGCCGCAATCGCAGCGGCCTGGACAGCATCTCGTCGGGCCTTTTGGGCTTTACCTTCGGCGCCATCATTGGCGGGGCGATTGCCGGCCAGAACAACAACAATAATTACTACGGCGGCGACCGCGTCGTTGGCGGCGGATCCTACCGGGCTCACGTCGATGCCTGCTATGCTCGCTACCGCTCCTATGATGAGCGGACCGATACGTTCCTGGGCTATGATGGCTATCGCCATCGCTGCAACCTCTAGTCGCAGCCAGCCATTCTTAAAACAGGCGCTGCGTGGCTGCTGGCTGCGCGGCGCCTAGTTTTTTGCGCAATTTGGCGAGGGCAAGCTGCTGCATCTGGGTTCTGGTGGCCGAGATGGGGGCGATGACGACAATCTCCGTGCCGCTCGCCGAATCGACGGCGGCGACCCGCATCTGATTGCCGAGTTGAACGAACTCGAACAGTATTTCACCACCCGGCATGACGTCTTCCCCCTCCCCCCAATTTGCTTGATTCGCTGCAGAAATGCGAACGCCCTCCGGCAAGGAGGGCGTGCAGGGCGGCGTCACTGACTATCAGGCTTCGGCGAACGACACCTTTCCCTGGGCATCGAACTCGTAGACATCGTCGCGGAAGCTGACCGTTCCCTGACGGTTGGCCCATGCGGTGATGTAGGTGGTGTGGATCGGCACGCGTGCCTGGCATTCGACATCAAGGCGCTGGAGGGACTCAAACGTCGCATCGACCTTGGTCTGATCCCAATCGCCA
>JAQGJI010000102.1 GCA_028290685.1 Devosia sp.
ATTAACGGGAAAACGGCACCGAGGCACGCAGCACTTCGCCCGAGTTGTTGAACTCCACCTCGAACTCGACCGTTATGTCGCCGTCAACCAGCAGGATCTTGGACCCGATCCGCACATCGCTGCCGCTGCGGTCCCTGTCGCGCTCGCGCAGATCGAAGCTGATCCGCTGCCCGTCCAGCCGCCCTATCGCGACGCCTGTGAACCCCGCATTGGAGCTCATCGCCGCCTCATAGCGCTGCGCCGCATCGACATAGGCGATGGTGCCGCTGATCGACAGATTGGCACTGACGAGACTGCACCGCCCGGTATAGTTGACCTTTTCCAGATTACCCTTGGCGATACTGAGGCGGCAGGTGAACGGTTCGGACTTGCCGTCCCCCACCAGGGCGCCAGCGCCCCGCCAGTCTCCGATATAGGCGGTCAGCACCGCCAGTTCTGCAGGGCCAGCCATGGCCGGCGCAGCGCTCAGCACGGCCAGTTGTGCTGCCAAGGCAGCGGCCAGCATCTTTGATCGTTTACTCATATGAAGTATGCTTCCAGCAAAGGGACCCGACAATTACAGCGACCTTGGGCCAGCTTGCCACAAGTCGGGACTGCTGAGAACGCCCCATCGATCACCTTCCCTCCAGCTGGAAAGCAAAGCGGTCAATGTTGTGAAGGGTTTCCCATCAGCCGCACAACAATTGTTTATCGATTGTTTGGTTTGAGCCACTACTATCAGGCAAGCGACAAACCGACAGAATGGGAATGGTCCCCTTGCACAAGACTGACGCTGCAATCATCGATGCCAAAGGCGTCACCTATTCCCTGGAAGTCGCTTCTCGCCCGCTGCGCATACTCAACAGCGTGTCGCTGCGGGTGGCGCCCGCCGAAGTCGTCGCCATCGTGGGCCCTTCGGGCAGCGGCAAGACCTCGCTGCTGATGCTGCTGGCGGGGCTGGAGCGCGCAACCTCCGGGCAGGTCGTTGTGCGCCATCAAGACCTTGGACAGCTGAGCGAGGATGATCTGGCGCGGTTCCGCCGCAAGTCCCTCGGCATCGTCTTCCAAAGCTTTCACCTCATCCCCTCGCTCACGGCGTTGGACAATGTTGCCCTGGCGCTTGAGATTGCCGCGCCCGAACTGGCTATGCCTACGATACGGCAGCGAGCGGCCGAAGCACTCGCTGCCGTCGGCCTGGCCGAACGGCTCGATCATCGCCCGAGCGCACTGTCGGGGGGCGAACAGCAGCGCGTGGGCCTTGCTCGCGCCATGGTCGCAAACCCGCCATTGCTGCTGGCCGACGAGCCAACCGGCAATCTAGACCAGACAACCGGCGCCCTGGTGGTTGAATTGATGTTCGACCTGGCGCGCCAGAACCGGACAGCGGTGGTGTTGATCACCCATGACCCGGCGCTAGCCCAGCGCGCCGATCGCGTTTTCACCATGACGGCCGGTGAACTGGCCGAAACCACTCCTGTTCGCTGATGCACGCTGTTTGGGCGGCCATTCGCATCGGGCTTTTGGATCTGCGCGGCGATCTGCGCCGTTTCGTGCTCCTGATCGTTTGTCTGGCGGTCGGCACCGCACTGATATCCGGAGTCAGTTCCGTCGGTGCCAGTATCGCCGCTGCAATCGATGAAAACGCCGCTGTTCTGATGGGCGGGGACCTTGAACTCTCGCGCGCGGACCGCCCCGCGACCCCTGATGAACTCGCAACGATGGCCCGTTTTGGGGCGGTATCCAGTGTTATCGACACCAACGTGCGCGCGCAGTCCGCTACGGCCGATGCCTTCGTGGACCTGACCGCAGTGGGTAACACCTACCCGCTAGCCGGCACCGTCCAAAGCCCGCAATTGCCGGCAGGCACTTCGGTAACCGATTTTTTGGGCCCGATCGAGGACACATACGGCGCGCTGGTCGATCCACTCATGCTCGATCAGCTCGGCATTGCCGTTGGCGATCGCTTCCAGCTGGGTGGCACCGAATTTGAGGCACGCGGCGCGCTCTCCAAGCTCCCCGATGCCACAGTGCGCGGCTTCCGGCTCGGCCTTACCACACTTGTGACCGGTGAAGGCTTCGCCCACATATCGGACCGCACCTCACCGCTGCCGGGTCTGGGAAGCTGGTTTCGCTACAAGATCCTGCTCAATGAGCAAGATGCCGAAGCTAGCAAGCCAATCGTGCAGGCTGCCTTGGCAGATACTGGCTGGACTGTACGCTCCGCCCGGGATGGCTTGGGCCCCATGGTGCGCTACTATGATCTCTTCATGCGCTTTCTGGTTATCGTGGGCCTGGGCTCATTGCTGATCGGGGGCGTCAGCGTCTGGAGCGGCATGCAGGCCTATATTGCCGAACGGGCCAACGTCATCGCGGTGTTGCGCAGCATGGGTGCCGATCGCTCGCGGGTGTTCATCCACTTTTTCTCTCAGGTGGGCATGCTTGCCGCGGTTGGAGTCGGCATAGGGCTGCTTATCGGGGCCGGAGGGGCTTATTTGGTCCTGCCCGTGGTCGGTCAGGCTGTCGGCATCGACCTTGAGTCAGCGCTGCATCTCCAGCCGCTGCTGGTGGCTGCCGGTGCAGGCTTTGTCACCGCGTTCGCGTTTTCCTATTTACCCCTGCAGCAGGCCCAGACCATCCGGCCGATCTACTTGTTTCGCTCCAAGGGCCTAACAGCACCGCCACTGGATTGGTGGAGTCTATTGCTGTCCCGGCGCATCCTGCCGCTGGCCGTTGCCATTCCCGCGTTTTTGCTGCTGGCCTATGCCCTGACAGGAGACACCGCGCTGGTAATGGCGTTCGCAATGGCGAGCCTTGCTGCAACCCTGGCGCTGCAGCTGTTTGTGGCCCTGGTGCAGAGACTGCTGCGGCGCCTGCCGGAGCCGCCAACCCGTATCCTGCGCCACGCCATTCGGTCCATTTCGAGCGCTGGGAATAATGCGGCGTCAGTGGTCGTTTCAGCTGGCATTGCCCTTACCATGCTCATTGTCGTGCTGGTGCTGCAGACTAATCTGCGCGCGGAATTTTTCGGCGCCTCCGCCTTTGATGCTCCCACGCTGGTGGCCTCCGACCTCTTTCCCGACGAAGTCGAAGCGCTTCAAGCCATGTCGGGCCCCCGCACCGACATCCCGTTTTTCGTGGCCACCCCCATGCTGCGCGGCGCCCTGACCCGGATCAATGGCGTTGTGCCCGAAATGGTGCCGACGCGGGGGCCGGAAGCAACCTTCCTTCTGTCAGGTGAGGTTCCGTTGACCTTTCGCAGCCAGATGCCGATCACGTCGAGGCTAACGGAGGGGGACTGGTGGCCGCCCGGCTACACAGGTCCGGGTCTTGTTTCCCTGCACCAGAGCCTGCGTTCAGGCCTTGGCGTAAACATTGGCGACACCCTCACCTTCTTGATCTTCGGGGAGAGCATAACGGTCGAAATCGCCAATTTCCGGGAATATTCCTGGCAAGGCGGCATTGATTTTCTGGCAACGTTCTCGCCGGGCGTGCTGGAAGCGTACCCGACCACTTTGTTTGCCGCCGTCACCGCTGCTGCTGGACGGGAGGATGCCGTCGAGCGGGAATTGGCCACAGCCCTGCCCTTCATCAACTTCATTGCGATCGGCGACACTCTGAAACAAATCACCAATGCCCTCAGTCAGCTTTCTTTCGCTGCCGCGCTGATCGGGGGCCTGGCTGTTGGCAACGGTTTATTGGTGCTGATCGGCAGCCTTGCTACGGGGCGCCGCCAGCGCGAAGCCGACACGGTCATCACCAAGGTTCTGGGCGCCACCCGGCTCGAACTGATGCTCACTGCCTTTGTGCAATATTTTCTGCTTGGGCTGCTGGCAGCCATTCCAGCGCTGATATTGGGCATTTGCCTGGGCTGGCTGATCAGTTCGATCATGCTCGATGTGGATTTCACCACAGGCACGAGCATCCTGCTGGCTGTGCTCGCCACGGCGACGCTGGTCACGGCCCTTTTGGGCTCGACCACTATTCTGCGCGCCGCCTCCGCCCGTCCCGCCCGCTTGCTGCGCGATTTATAACGCCGAGGATTTATCGGTGGGTTGCCTTTGCTGGGCTAGCTGTTGATTATATCAAGATAATTGATACACAGTAGCCTTGTCCATTTGCCCACTGGAAATCCCGCATGAGCCGCAATTTTCTGGTTATCGATCCCGAAGAGGGCATGGAGGTGCTCAAGGGTTTGGCGTCGCCGATCCGGGTGCGGATTCTGAAGCTCCTGCATATGGAAGGGGCGATGAACGGCAATGATATCGCGGACAAGCTTAGCCTCCCCCAGTCGACGGTTTCCACCAACATACAGATCCTGGAGAGCGCGGGCCTGATTCGAACCGAGACGCAGAAGGCGCGCAAGGGAAACCAGAAGATCTGCCACTCAACGTTTGACGAAGTGATGGTGATGTTCAAGGACGACATCAAGCCATTGCGCAGCAATTCCATCGAGGTGGCCATGCCCTTGGGGCTTTACACCAGCTGCGAGGTTTCAGCGCCCTGCGGGCTGTGCTCGACCGAGGGCATCATCGGATTGCTCGATGTTCCGGATACGTTTCTGGACCCGGACCGGATGAAGACGGGCCTGATCTGGTTCACCCGGGGATATGTGGAATACCAGTTTCCAAACAATGCCAAGCTCAGCCAGGCCCGGATCGAGGCGATGGAGTTTTCCATGGAACTGAGTTCGGAAGTGCCTGGAACTTCAGCGGATTGGCCCAGCGATATCACCTTGTCGGTCAATGGGACCGAGATTGGCACATGGATGTCGCCGGGGGATTTCGGGGACAAGCGCGGGGTCTATACGCCGGATTGGTGGAAGCTCAAGGGCAGCCAGTATGGCAAGCTCAAGAGCTGGCGGGTGACGATGGACGGCACCTATGTGGATGGCGTGAAGATTTCACCCGTGTCGCTGGGCGATCTGGATCTGGCGAACCATCATTCGATCCGGCTGCGCATTGCTGTCAAACCGGATGCTAAACATCCGGGAGGCATCAATATTTTCGGCCGCGGCTTTGGCAATTACGACCAGGAAATCATCATGCGGCTGCAGACGGAGGCATGAGCAGCCGCGGCTCGTGATCAACGGCGGTTCCCGCCATCGCGGAAGTGCCAGAGGAGCCGGGCATAGCCACTGCTTGCAATAAATTACCGCTTCCCCTTGCGTACTCCATTTTATCTCGTTTAAAACAGGTCAACTGATACAAATCAGAAAAACGGGTTTGATGGGAGGGGACGCAAGTGAAGGCTTCGGTTGTTGCGCACAGGGAATTTACGGTTTCTAGGATCGATGATCGGGTCTATGGGGCCTTTCTGGAGCATCTGGGGCGGGCGATCTATGAGGGCATTTATGAGCCCGATCACCCGAGCGCAGACCAGAACGGCATGCGCGGCGACGTGGCCAAGCTGGTCAAGGACCTCAATGTACCCGTGGTGCGCTATCCGGGGGGTAACTTTGTTTCCGCCTACAACTGGGAAGACGGCATAGGGCCGCGCGAGCAGCGCCCGACGCGCCTCGATCTTGCCTGGCATACATCGGAAAGCAACGCGGTCGGCATTCACGAGTTCGCCGACTGGTGCGACAGCGTCGGCACGGAAATGATGCTGGCGGTGAACCTGGGTTCGCGCGGGGTCGATGATGCGCGCAATTTCCTTGAATACGTGAACCATCCCGGCGGCAGCTACTGGAGCGATCTGCGCATCAAGAACGGCCGCAAGGACCCCTGGAACGTCAAGATGTGGTGCCTGGGCAACGAGATGGACGGGCCCTGGCAGGTCGGCCACAAGGATGCCACCGAATACGGCAAGCTTGCCGCCAACACGGCGCGCGCCATGCGCATGTTCGACAAATCGCTGGAACTGATCGCCTGCGGCTCATCGAACTCCGACATGCCCAGCTATCCCGACTGGGAGCGCATCGTGCTCGAGCACACCTATGATCATGTGGATCATATCTCGCTGCACATGTATTTCGCCAACCATGAGAAGAACCCCGGCAATTACCTGGCCCTGAGCCACAAGCTGGATCGCTATATCGAGACAGTGGCTTCCACGATCCGGCAGGTGAAGAGCAAAAAGCGCAGCAAACGCGACGTTTATATCTGCTTTGACGAATGGAACGTCTGGTACCATTCGCGCCAGCAGGACCGCAAAATCCTCGATGGCAACAGCGGTTGGCCACACGCGCCGGGCCTGCTCGAAGACATCTACAATTTCGAAGACGTGCTGATGGTGGGGCTGATCCTGAACACCTTCATCCGCCGCTCGGACGTGGTCAAGATCGCCTGTATCGCGCAATTGGTGAATGTCATTGCCCCGATCATGACCGAAAAGGGCGGGCCAGCCTGGGCGCAGACCATCTACTATCCCTACTATTTCGCCTCGGTTTTCGGGCGCGGCACGGCGCTGAACCTGATTGTCAGTTCCCCCGGTTACGAGAGCACGCACGCCGACAACACCCCTTTTGTGGACGTGTCGGGAGTCCACAATGAGGAAGAGGGCACGCTGAGCTTCTTCCTGGTGAACCGGCATGCGTCGGAGACGATCGAAACGGAGGTGAGCCTGCAAGGATTTGCCGCCGGCCAGGTGATCGATCACCAGGTGATGACGCACAACAGTCTCGAAGCGGTCAATACTGCCAGAAACCAGCAGGAAGTGGCGCCGCGCAAGGGCGT
>JAQGJI010000143.1 GCA_028290685.1 Devosia sp.
TTGAGCCAGACGACTTCCAGCAAAGCGCAGTAGTGCCGGGTCAAGCGCACGCCGTGGCTGACCACTACTACGCGAGAGGCATGCATCATGGCGCGGGTCGCCGCCTGAAGTGAGTCTTCGCTAGCGCCCACCTTCCGGAATGCTGTAACGACGTGTTGCTCCAGGGTGTCTTCAGAAACGGCGATAATCTCGTTGGCCATAGGTATACAGTTCTATTTCAATGAATTTAGGATGGCGGGCGAAGGCAAAACCGGAACCGGAAAGGGGAGAGGGTGGTAGAATTTAGGAACGGCGGCGCTCTTCCACGCTGGTCTTGCCAACGTACCAGTCTGCAGCGGGCACCTCGTCAAACACCACCCAGACGTCATTCTCCGATAGGCCCGTTGCCTTCTGGATGGCAGCTGTCACGTCTGCTGCAATGCTGGCCCTCTTGCCGACTGGGTCATCTGCGATAACTTCTTTGACGATACGGATGTTTATGAATGGCATGGCAAGCTACTCCTGTTGCGTTCGGGCTGCGGAACTCTGCTCGGGTTGCGTCTCGAGCCATCCCAGGATGAGGTCGCGCGCGCGCTCGACGTGTCGCTGCATCCGGAGCTCAGCCGCTTCTGCATCGCCGGCCTTGATGGCCTTGAAGATTTCTTTGTGGTCGCGGATCACCGCCTCGGCGTCGACAACGCCGCGGTCCCGATAGAAGGGCCCAACCCGCAGGTTTGCCTGAAGCTGGAACAAGCCGGCGGCGACAAATTTGTTGCCGCAGTCACGGGCGATGGTCTGATGGAAAAGGGCATCCGCTTCAACGAAGCCGATGAAGACCTCACTCTTCATGCCGCGTCCGGCCGCGGAAATACGATCGACCGCCTGTTCCAATATGTCGATCGTCTCGTTGGTGCGGTTCTGCGCGGCCAGCGCAGCGGCTTTGGGCTCAAGCAGCAGGCGCATATAGTAGAGGTCGGCGTAGTCCTTGAAGCTGAGGGGCGGGGCAGCTTGGTAGCGCCCCGTGCGGAGCTTCTCCACAAGCCCATCGCCCTCCAGTTTTGAAAGCGCCTCGCGAATCGGGGTCTGCGACACGCCGAGCTGTGCTGCGAAGGTGTCGATGCTGACGACCTGTCCAGCCGGAATCACCTGATCGAGGATCAAAATCCTGATCTGCTCATAAGCTTGTTCGGCCAGTCTGGTCTTCTCAAGATACGTCTTTACCACGGCCTCACCCTCCGCTTCTGCGGCACTTGATAGAAAATATCCTATAGGCTACATAAATCAAGCGCACCATCACAGGGAAGGGGGCGGCCGCTAACCGTTGAAGATAGAACGCAACGGACGGTCGTCTCATGGCGGTGCACTTTCTATGGCCGCGTTTTCTACTCTATGGGAGGATCTATGAAGCGGACTATCTTTTTGCTGGCACTGGCAGCCGCCACCACCAGCCTGACGGCTATTGCGCACGCAGAAACCGCCGACAAGCGCATCGCGCTGTCGAACAACTACGCCGGTAACTCCTGGCGCCAGGCGATGCTGCAGAGCTGGGGCAAGGTAACCCAGCAGGCCGTGGCCGAAGGCATTGTTGCCGCTGTGGATACTTTCACTACCGCTGACCAGGAAGTGCCGACCCAGGCTGCCCAGATCCAGAACCTGATCCTCCAGGGATACGACGCAATCGTCATCAACGCTGCATCTCCTGACGCACTTAATGGTGCGGTCAAGGCTGCATGCGACGCAGGCATTGTCGTCGTGTCGTTCGACGGTGTCGTGTCCGAGCCTTGCGCATGGCGCGTGGCCGTCGACTACTTCGCTCTCGGCCAGGAGCAGGTTAAGTATCTGGGAGGCCGCCTGCCGGAAGGTGGCAACCTGCTCGAGATCCGCGGCCTTGCCGGGACGTCGATCGACAACCTCCTCCATGAAGGTATCGCTGCTGGTGTGGCAGCCAACCCACAGTTTACCATCGTTGGTGAAGCTACCGGCAACTGGGACCAGGCAACTGCACAGCGTGCCGTGTCCACTGTTCTGCCCTCGCTGCCAAAAATCGCAGCTATCGTGACCCAGGGTGGTGACGGCTACGGCGCTGCTCAGGCGTTCCGCGCTGCGGGTCGTGACACCCCGATCATCATTATGGGCAACCGTCAGGACGAACTGGCCTGGTGGAAGGAACAGAAAGACGCAAAAGGCTACGAAACATGGTCGGGTACGATTGCACCGGGCATTTCGACTCTCGCCTTTTGGATTGCGCAGCAGATCCTCGATGGCAAGGATGTGCCCAAGGACGTGACGGTGCCTTACCTGTCTGTGACGAATGAAGCTCTGGACGAGGCTTTGGCTGGCACTCCGGTTGGCGGCGTCGCCAACAAGGAATACACCCAGACCGAAGCCATCCAGGCGATCAAAGACAACCTACAAACCGGTCGGTGATCCATGACCGCCTTGATGCGGCCAGCACTCGAACTCTCGGGTGTTTCCCGTTCCTTCGGCGCGGTCCGCGCCCTGTCCGGCGTTACCCTCACCATTGAGGCGGGAATATGCCTTGGGCTTGTCGGCCACAATGGTGCCGGCAAATCCACGCTCATGAACATCTTGGCCGGGGCTCTGCGCCCCGACCAAGGCACTCTTCTTTTCGACGGCCAGACCATGGACAACGTCACGGTTGCTTCGGCTCAAAAGCTTGGCGTCCGCTGCGTGTTTCAGGAGCTATCACTCTGCCCCAACCTGAGCGTTGCTGAAAATACCCGCGTCCTGCATCCCTCCATCAAGGGATTGGGATGGCGCAAGCGTGCCGGCAAGCTGATCGGCGACATGCTGGACCGGATTTTCCCCGGCCATGACATCAAGCCTGACGCGCTGGCTGCAGACCTTTCCATCGGCCGTCGGCAGATGGTGGAAATTGCGCGTGCTTTCACTGTCACCGACGGTGGCCAGCTGCGCCTCGTCATTCTCGACGAACCCACCTCTTCGCTCGACGCCACCACAGCACGTCAGTTGCTCGCGTTCATGCGCGAGGAAATCAAAACTGGCGTGTCCTGCATCCTCATTTCGCACATGCTGGGCGAAGTGCTCGATTGTTCCGACCAGGTTGCCGTGATGAAGAACGGTCAGCTGATGGCAACTGGTCCAGTCAGCGATTTCGACCGCCAGTCTCTGGTTGATCTGATGAGCGGGGGCGAGCATCCCGACCGGGGCGTTCATGCGCGTCCTGCACGCGAGCTCGAAAATGCTCCGATCGCCGTTCGTGCCGAACAGGCTGGCATAAGCCTTCCCTTCATCGCCCGACGCAGCGAGGTTATTGGCCTGGCCGGGCTGGCGGGGCACGGGCAAACCGAATTCCTGGTCAGCGTCTTCGACGCCGGCAAGAAGTCTCGCTCCGAAATTCATGTCGACGGCGAAGTTAGCTTTGTGGCCGGTGACCGCCAGTCGGACGGCGTTTTTCCACTATGGTCAATTGCCGACAATATCGCTGTCAACTCTCTCAAGGTCCTTCGCAATCGCGGACTGCTGGCGCGCCCGCTCGAAGACTCTCTTGCCCAAAAATGGGGCAAGGTCATGAACATCAAGGCCCATTCTCTCAAAGACGAAATTCTCTCCCTGTCGGGCGGTAACCAACAGAAGGCCCTGTTTGCACGCGCCCTGGCCACCACGTCGTCAGTCGTACTCATGGACGACCCCATGCGTGGAGTTGACATTAGTACCAAGCTGGACGTGTACGACATTATCGCGAAGGAGGCCGCCGAAGGCCGGACCTTCATCTGGTA
>JAQGJI010000207.1 GCA_028290685.1 Devosia sp.
GCCCACCACGCCGGTGATCCTGCGCGAAACGACGCGCCGGGTGCAATGGGCCGAGGGGCATCTGGATGGCGCCACCCACATCATCATCTTTGCCCCGTTTTTTCACCGCGACGACGAAACACTGCCCCAGGCGCACAGCTTTGATCCCGGCTTGTGGGCCGGTGGCATTTCCCGGCCCGACCTTGCCCTGGTTCCCTTCAGTCATGGTCCGGTGGTTTGCCCGGCGGCCCATTTCGTCCCCATGGTTGCAACGCTTGCCCTGCGGCGGCTGCTGGGGCAGACCAGCCTGCGCCTTGCTCAGCCCGAGCGCCTGTCGCCCCGGCGGCTGCCCGGTACGCTGGACAATTACACGCTCAGCTTTTCCGCCAGCGAACCGCAGCAGAGCTAGAGAGCGGGTCGCGCATCGGTGGGGCCGCTATGGCGCGTCGCGTTCAACTGGCCCCATGTCGCGCGGTTTTGGCTTGAACGTCGCACCCATCACCAGGCCGGCCTTGGGCTCGACCCACGGACTACTTCCCCACTGTGCAAGCCCGAGGGAGGCCGGGCGCAAGGATGAATCAACGCGACCCGCTTCAGGACGCGAGCCGAGGGGGCTCTTGGGGCAGAGGTGAAACTGGCTTGCTGGATGATCTGTACCAGCCAGCCATGTCTGCAACCGGTCACGCCCGGGCCGCCCGGCCTCAGAAATGGCGCGCCACCTCGCCAAACAGCTCCAGATCCTGCAGCGAGTCCGCAAGCGTCGTGCGGTTGGGCTTGCCGGTGCTGACGCTGTCGTAAAAGGCATCGAGTTCGATGCGGAACGGGTCCTCGTAGACCGGGCCGATGATCTGGGTAGCGGTATCGGTGTCGCTCGATGAGATGATCTCGAGCCGTGTCGGCAGATTGCGGATGTATGGGGTGTCGTAGTTCAGTTTGAACTGCTGGCGCTGGGTCAGCACCTCGATGCCGGCGTCAAACCGCGCCACATCGTCGATCACGGCTTCATAGAGCGCGCTGAAATGGCCGTAATCAAAGATGGCGACCACCGTTTCCCCGCCATGATGGAGGGCATAAGAGCAGCCCCTTGGCGTTCCCAGCAGGTCCCGCATAAGCGAAAAGCTGTGTGACGACAGCCCGGTCAGGACCTGGTAGGCGCGCAGGGTATCGGCTGGACAGTCCTCGCCCATCACCAAGCGCAGCATGGCTTGGGTCCGGCTGCGTCCTTGCGCGATCAACTCGGCCGGCACGTCCCCTGGCCGGAAAACATTGCGGGTCTGGGACACAAAGAACGGCGCCTCGCGGATGATGTCGCGGATGCGGACATGGCGGATATCGCCCAGCGGGGGCAGGCGCTTCTTGAGTTCAAGAAACGGGCGCGAGAAGCGCCGCATATAGCCCACGAAGACGATCTGGCCGGCACGCTGGGGAATCTGCAGGATCGGGCGGAGCTGGTCGGCGGTGAGGCAGGCCGGCTTTTCGATGAACACATGCTTGCCCGCGCGGATCGCCTTTTCCAGCAGTTCGGCATGCAGGTGATCCGGCGTCAGGATAAACACCGCGTCCAACTCCGGATCGGCAATCAGCGCGTCGGCATCGGCGTGGCGCGTGCCTACGCCATAGCGGCGGGCCACATAGTCCACCAGGCTCGGCGACACATCGGTGATGGCGGAAATGGCAAAGCGCTGATCATCGGCCAGCAGCGGCAGATGCATGAGTTGGGCAACTTCGCCCAGGCCGATCAGGCCGGTCTTGATGGGCTGGGTCATGGGGCGATCGCGTTCATGTAGGCAAGATTGCGGGCTGCCAGTTGCAGCGGTGTTTCGCTGGCGTCGGCCGCGACGTCCTGCTCCACCACAATGGGCCCCACAAAGCCGCGCTCCTTGAGCAGGCGCATCACGGCCTGGATATCGACAACGCCGTCGGGCAGGGGGCACATCACCCCGGCGCCATAGGACGCAGCGACTGAAAGCTCCCCCTCGAGTACCCGCTGGCGCACGGCGCCGTCGACATTCTTGAGATGCATGTAGGCGATACGCGGGAACACCTTTGCCATATAGGCCAGCGGGTCCTGGTCCCAGAAGGCGTGGTGGCCGGTATCAAGGCAAAGGTCGATCTCGGTCTCGCGCAACAGCCGGTCGATCTGACCTTCGCGCTCGACGGCGGTGCCGATATGGGGATGAAAGCTCAGCTTGAGCCCGAATTCGCCCTCCACCAGCGCCTGGGCGTCGCGCACCATCTGCGTCAGCCCGGCCCAGCCGGCTTGATCGAGCACGCCTTCCTGGCCTTCGGGATACCAATTGCTTTCATCCATGATGACGAGGTGTTGCGCGCCAAGGGCAACCAGCAGCGGCGCCAGTTCGCGCAGGGTCGCCAGCAGCAGCGGCCCCGAGGCCGTGTCCGCGAACGTGTGGACATGGGTGGCCCCGATCAGGGTCAGATCGCGTCTTGCCAGTTCGTCCCGCAGCAAAGCCGGGTCCTTGGGCAGGAACCCGAACGGCCCAAGCTCGGTGCCCCGATAACCGGCGGCCGCGACTTCATCGAGATAGTTTTGCCAGCTATGGCGATTGCCGGTCGGATAGTTGATGCCCCAGGAACAGGGCGCGTTGGCGATAAGCATGGGTCAGGGTCCGATATAAATGGGGTTGCCGATGGCGCGGCGGATCGGCTGGTCGGCGAGATCGACGCCCCGCAGCTGCCAGGGCAGCTCGCGGCCTTCCAGCAAGGCCAGGAACTCGGCGCCCAGCCGGTCCCGGCTTGCCCTGGCGACAATTTCGGCGCGAATGAAGCCCTGGGCGGGGGGCGCGGCAATTTCGTGGTCCCAGTCATCGGCATCGATGGTTGCCGAGCCGATCTCGCCGCGCGCATCGATAAGGACCAGGCGGTCCCCCGCCGCGCCCTTGACCTCGATGCGCACCGCCTGCGGGCGGGCGAGGCGGGAGCCCATGGGCTGGCCATCGGCGGTCATGACCAGCGAGGGACCATTGGGGCTTTCGGTGATGTAGCCATGGCCCGCCTTCATGGCGCCCAGCACGGCGTCTTCACTCAGTTCGGGCATCCACAGCACGCTCGTGGGCCGGGCCAGCACCAGCGGACCTTCCGGCATCAGCCGGGCCGGCTGGTGATAGTCCGACCCGCCGATCGCCGAAAGGCGCAGGCCCGACGCAAGGCGCTGCTGCCAGCGCTCCAGCGCAATCCAGTTCCAGGCCATCCAGGTCGATTGCCATACCTCCTGGCAATCGGCCTCGGGCAGTTCATATTCCCAGCCAATGGGCGGCTTGTCGTGGTTGATCGAGAGCAGGCCACCCTTGGCGTGCACCAGGCGGGCCAGGATATGGGAGTCGGATGCGCGGGTCATGCGGAAGTCGATCCAGTCGTCCACGCCATAGACATTGGCATGGCCCTGGGCGGTGGTGACCTCCATGGCGCGCACGAAAACCAGCTCGGGGGTGGACTGTGGGTGGAAATAGCGCCGCTGGGTAATGGTGTTGTGGTCGGCAATGGCCAGGAAATCCAGCCCGGCCTGTTTGGCGGCGGCATGCAGCAGGTCGGGCGCGCCCCGGGCGTCGGAATGGAACGTATGGCAGTGCAGGTCGCCCCTGTACCATCCCGCTTGCCGGCGGACCGGAAAGGTGCGGACCGGCTGGGGTTCGACCCTGCGCGGTGATGCATCGATGGCGATGGTGACGCTGATGTCGGTCCCGCTCTCGGGAATTTTGTAAAGGCCCAGGATCACCCTCCAGCGTCCGGCCGGAATGGGGCCATGCACATAGCCGGGCGTGGCGTCGTCGGTGGCGATAAAGAAATGGTCGCGCGCCCCGCCGCTCCAGCCGCGGAACCCCTCGGCGCTGGGATAGCCGCTATCGCGCGGATCGAACGCACCCAGGTCGATCACACAGTCCTCGGCCTTGGGATAGGCGAGACTGACCGCGATCCGCGTCGTGCCCTCCGGCACCTCGAAGGGCAGGTAGAAATAGGGATTGGCAGCCTGATCGGCGCGCGCGATCCGCGCCGTGATCGTCTGGCTCACAGCGCCGTCTCCCCCTCGGCGGCAATACGGGCCCCCGCGCCATCGAACAGATGCACATGCCCGCTGGCAAAGCCCAGCGTCACCGCCTCGTCGATGGCGATATGGTCGTCGGTGAAGATGCGCGCGGTCACCCGCGAACCATCGGCACGCTCGATGGTGACCAGGCTTTCAGGCCCCATGTTCTCATTGGCAAACAGCTTGCCCGAAATGGTGTTGGCAGCGCCTGGCTCGGCAATGCCCAGATGCTCGGGACGGATGCCCAGCGTCAGCGTCTTGCCGGCCCCCAGCGCCGTGCCGATGCCCGACGACATGGCCAGCCCTGCCAGCGTCACCCCGTCGGCCCTGAGCTGCAATTGCCCATCCCCCTGCACGGCGTCCACCGCAACCAGGTTCATGGGCGGGTTGCCCACGAAATTGGCGACGAACGTGGTGGCCGGGCGGCGATAGATCTCGATGGGGGAGGCGTATTGCACGATCCGGCCCTGGTCCATCACCGCGATGCGGGTCGCCAGCGCCATGGCTTCGGCCTGGTCGTGCGTCACATAAACCGCCGTCATGCCCATGTCGCGCTGCAGATGGTTGAGAAAGCCCCGCGCTTCCAGCCGCAGCTTGGCGTCCAGGTTGGAGAGCGGCTCGTCAAAGAGATAAACCTGGGAGGGATAAACCAGCGCCCGCGCCAGCGAGGTGCGCTGCTGCTGGCCGCCCGAAATCTGGCTGGGCAAGCGATCCAGCAGATGCCCGATCTTGAGCACGTCGGCCACTTCGCGCGCGCGGCCGTGACGCTCGCTCACCGATTTGCCCCGCACCTTGAGCGGGTAGGCGATGTTGTCGGCCAGGTTCATGTGCGGGTAAAGCGCATAATCCTGGAACACCATGGAGATCTGGCGGTCCTTGGGGTGGAAGTGCGTAACGTCCTCGCCCCCGATCAGCACCTGACCCGAGCTGGGCGTATCGAGCCCGGCAATCATGCGCAGGCTGGTGGTCTTGCCGCAGCCCGAAGGCCCCAGCAGGCAGACGAACTCGCCATCACCGATGGAAAAGCTCACATCCGACACGGCGGCGAACTCGCCGAAAGTTTTGGTGACATTGCTGAACTGGACTGATGCCATGGTGCGTTAGGCCTTGATGCCGCCAAAGAACCGGAAGCCGAACTTCCAGCTGACGAAGAGATAAAGGGCGATGACGGGGAGCGAGTAGATCAGCGAATAGGCCGCCAGCAGCGTCACGATGGGCGTGCCGGCCTCCGAATAAAACGAGTAGATGGCCACCGACGCCGGCATCTGGTCATCGCTGCGCAGCAGGATGAAGGGAATCAGAAAACTCCCCCAGATATTGACGAAACTCCACACCACCACCACCACGATGCCCGGCCGGATCACCGGCAGCGCCACGTCGAAAAACGCCTGCACCGGCGAGGCGCCGGCCACCATGGCGCTTTCCTCGTAGGATTTGGGGATGGAGTCGATGAAATCGCGCAGGATGAACATGGCGGTGGGCAGCAGGCCACCCGCAAAGGTCAGGATCACCGCCAGGTGGGTGTCGATCAGCCCCGCCGCCGACACGATCAGGAAGATCGGCACCATGGCCGCCGAACCCGACACCACCGAGGAAAACAGCAGCAGGATATAGGTGATGGTGCCCTTGCCCGGCAGGGACGAGCGCGACAGCGCATAGGCGGCCAGCGTCGCCGCCGCACCCACCAGGATCACGCCCCCCAGCGACTGGATCAGGCTGTTCCACAGCGCCTGCACGGCAAAGGCATTGCCAAAGACCGTAACGAAATTGCCCAGCGTCCAGGGGTCGGGGATAGCCAGGCCCAGTTCGGCGCGCGCATTGAACGGCGCGAACACGAACCACAGCAGCGGCAGGGCAAAGGCGGCCCCGATCAGGGCGGCGAGCGCGGAGAAGGCGATGCGCCCGACAAAGGCGGGCAGGGTGAGTTTCATGGCGTCACCTCGTCTTCTTGCGCCCGATGCTGAGATAAACCAGCGCGAACGCCAGGTTGATCAGCATCATGATGACGCCCACCGCCGCCCCCTTGCCAAACTGGAAGTCGTTGAACGCCACGCGGTAATTGTAGATCGAGACCAGCTCCGTGCGATAGCTGGGCCCCCCATTGGTCAGCAGGAACGGGGTGAAGGTGTTGAACGTCCACATGGTGATCAGGATCAGGTCGGTCACGATATGGCCCCGGATCAGCGGCAGGCCGATATCGCGGAATTTCTGCCACGATGACGCCCCGGCCACGTCCGCCGCCTGGAAATAGCTCGGCGGGATCGAGGAAAACGCGGAGGAAAACAGCATCATCGAAAAGGCGGCGCCGCGCCAGGTGTTGAACACCACGATCACCCAGAACGGCTGCTGCAGCAGGAAATCGCCCGGCGGCAGGCCGACGCTGCCGAGCAGCGCGTTCAGCGTGCCCTGGTCCCGGTCGAGAAATGCGAACCAGGCAAAGCCGATCACCACTTCGGGCAGGATCCAGGCGGCGATCACGAAGGTCTCGGTGATCCGCTTGACCCAGGGCGGCACCGTCTGGACCAGCCAGGCCAGCAGCAGTCCCAGCAGTGCCTGCCCGACCAGGGCTGAAGCGAGCACGAACTGGGTGGTCAGGATCAGCGAAAAGCCGAACTGGCCGCGCTGAAAGAAATTGGCGGGATCAAACAGCGCCAGGTAATTGGCCAGTCCGACGAACTGGGGGTTGAGCGCCGTGCTGCCCAGCAGCGTCCGGTTGGTGAAGGAAACAAAGATCACCCAGAAAAACGGCACGATCACGAAAACCGCAACCAGCAGGCCCGCCGGTGTCAGGAACACGGCGCCGGCCCAGTTGGACAGCAGGGCGAAGTTCTTGACCTTGCGCTTGGGCTGGCCCGAAGTGGTGGGTTGATTGCTCATGGTATCTGGGGATGCCTCCATAAACTCCGCCGCCGTCCTCGGGCTTGACCCCGCGGTGGCCATGTCCAGCCCGGCACGTGCGACGCGTGGTCCTCCGCTCAAGAACCGGGGACGGCCTTGATGTGTGTGCCCATGGTGCCAGCCCGAAGGCGGCACCGGGTCCGCGCTCGCCCGGCATCCGCAAGGGACACCGGGCGCACGGGGAGGAGAGGCGCTAGAGCAGGCTGACGGTGTTTTCTTCGCCGACAATGGCGATAACCGAGGCCTTGTACTGGTCCATGGCTTCTTCTGGCGACAGCTCGCCCGACACCACCGCTTCCGTCATGCGCTGGATTTCAGCGGAAACAGCGTTGTAGTTTTCATCGTTTGGTCGCGCCGTGGTCAGCGGCAGCAGCGTCTGGCTGGTTTCGGTCAGGAAGGGGTTGTTGGGGATTTCGATGTCCGTACGGGCCGTGATGCGCGGCTGGATGGCCTGGAACGCGTTCTGCATTTCGGGCTCGTTCATGAACGAAAGCAGGGCCCATGCCTCCTTGGGCGTATCGGTCGCCGGATTGAGCACGAAACCCGTGCCGCCCGAAATGGTCACGAAATCCTGCCCGCGAATGCCCGCGCCGGGCTCCTGGGCCGGCACCTTGGCCCAGCCCATCACTTCATCGCGGTTGGGCACGGCGAACTCGGAGCCTTCCGGGGTCACCGAGCGATAGAAATAATCGCCCTCGAACAGCAGTGCCGTGACCCCGTCGCGGAAATTGGCAAACGAGCGGTTGCGGCCATCGGCCAGCAGCTGGGCCCGCTGGTCGCCCAGTTGCTCGTCGACGTAGATGGTCTTGTAGAGGTTGAGGGTATCGAGAATGCCCTGGCTCGAAACGATGTATTTGCCGTTCTCGTCCATCACGCTTTCCCCGGTCCCCAGCAGGGCCAGCCAATAGCCCTGCATGGTGGTGGCCTCGCCCATGGCAACACCGGCATTGAGCTGGATCGGAAAGCTTTCGGGGCGAACCTGCTTGATGGCGCGGGCAGCGTCCAGGATATCTTCCCACGAGGTCGGCTGCCAGTTGTCGGCGTCGATGCCGGCCTCGGCCAGGATGTCCTTGCGCGTATAGATCATGCGCACGTCGGTCCCCAGCGGAATGCCGTAATATTTGCCCTGGTACTGCATCAGCGCGCGGGAGCCCTCGGACAGGGCGGCCCAGCCGGACCAGTCGTTCACTTCGGGCCCGGCCACTTCTTCCAATGGCTTGAGCAGTCCGCCTTCCACGAAGCTGGGGATCAGGAAACCGTCAAAGGCGGTGACGTCGGGCCCGGCGCCGGTCGAGAAGTCGAGCGCCAGCTGCTGGGTCAGCTGCGCGTCTTCGCCGCCGAACTGGTTGAGATTGACATTGATGTCGGGATTGGCGGCTTCAAACGCGGGAATGACGCTGTTCTCGATCCACTCGGCGGTGCCGCTGTTGACGCCGCCGATGACGCAGCGGCAGGTGATGTCGAGATCGAGGGCAAAGGCGGGGCCAGCAAGGGCCGTGGCGCCGATCAGGCTGAGCGCAAGGCTGCGCAGACGATTGCTCATCGCAAAATTCCTCCCATGTGGTGGCTCCGAATTCTCCGGCAGCCCGCTTTGGCCGCTCCCTTGAGGAGTAGCCTGTAAAGAATGAACACGTTTTCAATTTCCGTCAATGCGGAGAATTCCCATCGCACCGCAATGCCCTGGCAAGCTGCCATGATCGTGCGACGCTCTCATGACAGCTGCCCCCTTTTGGCGCGTCAGGCCGATCCGCGCTGCTTGACAGCCGTGCCGCGCAAGGCCAGTAAATTTGAACACGATTTCACCAACGCACGATCGGAGAAGCGGTGAGCGAAGAGGGCGGGATGATCAGGGCGCGCGCAACCGCGGAAATGGTGGCGCAGCGGGCCAGCGTGTCGCGCGTGGCGGTATCGCGCGCCTTCAACCCCCACACATCGCTCAAGCCCGAAAAGCGCGAACTGATCCTGCGCATCGCCCAGGAACTGAACTACACGCCCGACCGGGCGGCGCGGGCCCTGGTCAGCGGCCGCTCCCATCTGGTCGGCATCATCGTTCCCGATGTTTGCAGCCACTGGGAAAGCCAGGAAATCGACGCCCTCACCACGGCGCTGCAGGCCGAGGGCTTTGCCACGCTGCTGTTCAAGACGCGCACCGACTACAGCATGGACGAAAAGCTCTTGTCCTATATGCGCGGCTTCAATCCGGACTCAGTCATCGCTTTCGTTGAAAACGTCAAGCCAACCACCCTGGTGCGCTTTCTGGGCCGCGCCGTGCCGATCTATGTGCACTACCCCCATGGGGGCTCGGTTGACGACGCTCAGCCGGGGCCCCTGCATGACCGGCTCAATGTGCTGCAGCGTGCCGGGGTGGAACAGGCAGTGGCGCTGCTGGAAGGATACAAGGTGCGGCGCATCGCCTATGTCTCGGGGATTGGCAAGTCGCGGGCCAACACGGCGCGCGAACTGATGCTGCGAACCGTCATGGCCGAGCGGGGCCTGCCACCGCCAGTCGTTGCCCCGGGCGATTTCAGCTATGAGCGGGCCTTTGCCGCCACATTGGACCTGTTTCGGGTCGGCAAGGGCGCGGACGCCATCTTTGCTGCCAACGACGTCGGCGCGTTTGGCGTCATCGATGCCTTGCGGCACGAGCTGGGCCTGCGCGTGCCCGAGGACGTCAAAGTTATCGGGTTCGACGATATCGCCCAGTCGCACTGGAAGAGCTACAATCTGACCACCGTCAAGTTCGACCTCGACGAGCGCGTGCGGGCACTGGTCCGCCTGATCCTGCGGCGGCTCAACAATCCCGACGCGCCCGCCTTGCAGGAAACCCTGCAAACCCGTCTCGTCGTGCGCGGCACCGTGGGCTGAAAGGCTCTGTGATGAGCAAGAGCCGAATTCACCTCGTCTTCAAGACCCATCTTGATATCGGCTTCACGGGCCACGCAGCCCAGGTGCGCCAGCAATATCACGAGCAGTTCATCCCCCAGGCCATTGCCACCGGGGAGCACTTCTTTGCCGAGGACCCCGGACGCCCGGCCTTTATCTGGACCACGGGTGCCTGGCTGATCTGGGACCATCTCAACAGCCAGGATGCCGGGCGGGTAAGGCGGCTGGAGCGAGCCATCGAGCGCGGGTTGATCGTCTGGCACGCCCTGCCGTTCACCACCCATACCGAATTGATGTCCCCGGCGCTGTTTCGCGCCGGGCTCAGCTATGCCCAGGAACTCGACCGGCGCTTCGGCAAGGCGACGCTCGCCGCCAAGATGACCGACGTGCCCGGCCACACCCTCGGCATGGTGCCGCTTCTGGCCCGGGCCGGGGTCAAATTCCTGCATCTGGGCGTCAACACTGCCAGCCCCGTGCCCCAGGTGCCCCCGATCTTCCGGTGGCGGGCTCCGGATGGTTCGGAAGTGGTCGTCATGTACCAGGCCTCCTATGGGGCAACCGATTTTCCTGCCGGATCGGACATCGGCCTCAGCTTTGCCCATACCAATGACAATATCGGTCCCCAGAGCGTCGGGCAGACCGTCGAAGCGCTGCGCGCCATCCGGCACGCCCATCCCGGTGCGGACATCAGGGCATCCACGCTTGACGCCTTTGGCGCCGAAATGTGGGCTCGGCGCGAGCAGTTGCCCGTGCTTGATCAGGAGATCGGCGACAGCTGGATCCACGGCACGGCCAGCGACCCGCTCAAGCTGTCCCGGTTCCGCGCCATGCAGCGGCTCTACGAGCGTTTCGATTCCCTGACGCCCGAGCGGCTGGCCTTTGGACGCGGGCTGGCGCTGGTGGCCGAACACACCTGGGGCGTCGACATCAAGACCTATCTGCGCAACGACACCGCCTGGGATCGCACCGACTTCGAGGCAGCCCGCGCCAGCGACCACCGTTTTGCCTTCACCGAACAATCCTGGGCCGAACAGCGTCAATACATCGACACCGCGCTATCCCATCTGGCCCCGCCCGATCGGGCTCTGGCCGATGCCGAACTGGCCCGTTTGACCCCTCCCGCACCCCAGGAGCCCCGAAGCGGCACCAGGCTGCACGACCAGGGCTGGAGTGCCGATCTGGATGCCCTCACCGGCGACATCGCCCGGCTCACCACCCCTGATGGCCGCGTCATCGCGGGCCTGGCCGGCGCCTTGCTCGGCTACCGCCACGAAAGCTACGACTGGGCTGCCGTGCAGGACCATCTCGACAGCTATCTGCAGCACCGCGCCGAATGGGCCATTCTGGACCACGACAAACCGGGCCTCGAGGGGGCGCGCACCGCCCGCTCGGCGGCCTTTGCGCCAACGCATCTGGGCATTGCCCCGGATGGGCGGACCGCTGTGGGCGAAATGCCCGGGGAGGCGCGCCAGGCGCTGGGTGCTCCGGCGCGGCACGAGATGTCCATCAGGGCCCTGGACGCACACAGTCTCGAAATTACCCTGGTGCTGCGCGACAAGCCCGCCAACCGCATGCCCGAAGCCGGGTTTCTCACCCTGACGCCGGACCAGCCCTCCCATTGGCGGATGCGCAAGATGGGCCTGTGGCACGACAGCTGTAACATCGTGCAGGGCGGGGGCGGGCAATTGCAGGCCGTGCAGGCGGTGCGGGCAGGCACCGGCGCCGGCCAGCTCGAGATCGCACTGCTCGACAGCGCCCTTGTCGCCCCGGCAGCGGCGCCCTTCATCCCGTTCCAGCCGGCAGCACCGGACTACAGCAGCGGCATGCGCATCAATCTTTACAACAATAAATGGGGCACGAACTTTCCCATGTGGTGGGAAGGCACGGTTCTGTTCAGGATCGTCTTGACCATGGCGTTGCCCCAGGGTTCCGGCTCGGACCAGCCGGACACCTGACCGCGGCCGGCTCAGTACTCCCGCACCAGCCGGCCGTCCGGCCGGTCCACCAGCCTGCCGTACTGGCCCACCAGCTCGCCGGCGAGCGCCACCATGCCCGGATCGGTCCCCAGCTTGCCGCTGCCGGCGTCTTCCGTGCTCAGCACGCTGGCCTTGAGCAGCCTTGAATAGGGATGCTCGGGATTGTCCAGCACCGCGCGCGAATCCCCCATCTCCACGATCTGCCCCCGCTGCATGATGATCAGCCGGTTCGAGATATAA
>JAQGJI010000176.1 GCA_028290685.1 Devosia sp.
GCCAGTATGCTTAATCTGTCGATAGCCCTGCTCAACTAGGCACCGGTCGCAGTAACCCCATGCACGCCGAACCCTGGCGCAACCGGGTTATGCCAGCTGCCATCTTGCACAAATGCCGCCGCAGCGATAAGGGCTTGCCATGCAAAGCCCAGACATCTTAGCCCACCCGCAATCCATCCTGATCGTGGACTTCGGCTCCCAGGTTACCCAGCTGATTGCGCGCCGAATTCGCGAAGCCGGGGTCTACTGCGAGATCCACCCTTTTCAAAACGCTGGCGCCGCCATGGCAGCCATGCAGCCCAAGGGCGTGGTTCTGTCCGGCAGTCCCGCTTCAACGCTTGACGAAAACGCCCCCACGATTGATCCGGTCATTCTTGCTGCCAATGTCCCGATCCTGGGCATCTGCTATGGCCAGCAGGCGCTCTGCATGGCTCTCGGCGGGGTAGTCGAGGCCGGCCATCATCGCGAATATGGCCGCGCCGAACTCACCGTGCACAAGCATTCCAGCCTCACCAAGGGCGTATGGGAGCCTGGAACCGAACACCAGGTCTGGATGAGCCATGGCGACCGCGTCGTCGAACTTCCCGAAGGGTTTGAAATCATTGGCACCTCGGCCAACGCTCCGTTCGCCATGATAGCCAACGAGGCGCGCCGGATCTGGGCCGTCCAGTTCCACCCTGAAGTGGTCCATACTCCCGATGGCGCCAAGCTCTACGCCAACTTCGTGCACGATGTTTGCGGCATTCCAGCCAACTGGACCATGTCGGCCTACCGCCACAAGATGGTCGAAAAAATCCGCAGCCAGGTTGGCACCGGCAAGGTTATCTGCGGCCTTTCCGGCGGGGTTGATTCGTCTGTTGCCGCTGTCCTCATTCACGAAGCCATCGGCGATCAGCTCACCTGCATCTATGTCGACCACGGCCTGATGCGGCTCAACGAGAGCGAACAGGTCGTCACCATGTTTCGCGATCAATACAATATCCCGCTGGTCCATGTTGACGCCTCCCAGCTCTTTCTGCGCGAACTCGAGGGCCAGTCGGACCCCGAGACCAAGCGCAAGATCATCGGCCGGCTGTTCATTGAAACCTTCGAGGCGGAAGCCGAAAAACTCGGCGGCGCCGAATTCCTCGCTCAAGGCACGCTGTACCCGGACGTGATCGAATCGGTATCCTTCACCGGCGGTCCGTCTGTCACCATCAAAAGCCATCACAATGTTGGCGGCCTGCCCGAACGCATGAATATGGCTCTGGTTGAACCGTTGCGTGAACTGTTCAAGGACGAAGTGCGGCTGCTTGGCCGCGAACTGGGCCTGCCCGAGAGCTTCATCGGCCGCCATCCCTTCCCAGGGCCCGGCTTGGCGATCCGTTGCCCCGGCGGCATTACGCCTGAAAAGCTGGACATTCTGCGCCGTGCCGACGCCATTTATCTCGATGAAATTCGCAAGTCCGGTCAATACGACAAGATCTGGCAAGCCTTCGCCGTGCTGCTTCCGGTCCAAACCGTGGGCGTCATGGGCGATGGCCGCACCTACGAATGGGTCTGCGCCCTGCGCGCCGTCACCTCCGTCGATGGCATGACCGCCGATTTCTACCAGTTCGACATGAACTTCCTTGGCCGCACAGCAACCCGCATCATCAACGAAGTCCGCGGCATCAACCGCGTGGTCTATGATGTGACCAGCAAGCCCCCGGGGACCATCGAGTGGGAATGAGGCCTGATCTGCGACGGCCTCCTGACCAAGGCTGCCTGCTGAATGACCGTGCGCATGACCCGGTTGCGGACTTCCTCCATGGTCGCCTGCAGCCGATTGCGCTGGGATAAATTTCCTTTGTCGTGCACGTCGTAGCGGCTCACTACATATTCGCGCCGCTCGCTTAGGGTTCTCAGGTGCTCGGCGGTCCTGGCGCGAAGCACCATTCCTGCTTGCTGCACAAGTGCTCCACGCTTGGCCAAGTCATGCTGCATACCGCGGATAGCCGCGGCTTCCGTTCCTTGTGCGAGAAGGTAAGCGTTCAGGTAAAGTTCAATTGCATGAATAACGAGCAAGCGGCCAGGCTCGCAGGGCTTGCTTTTCTGCTGAGGGACAGCGAGCAAGTACAAGGCACAGGTTCTATAGTTTTCTGCCAGGTTCAAGACGTCTTGGGCGCTCATATCTTGTCCCGGATACGATGAAACGGCCGCCACTGTGCCACCCCTCTATTTTCGTGGGCCCCGAATTGAAAATATGTGGCGGTTGCAGTGTGCAGTGAAGGTGCTTGGGGCGGGAGCTTGGGAGTAAAGTTAACGATGCTTTGCAGTCCCATGTGGTTTGCATTCACAAGGACCCATGATAAGGCTCCGGCACGTTTCTAACCGACCTTAGGCAGGCCATGTCCCAGGACAATATTTTTCGCGAAGTCGACGAGGAACTGCGCAGCGATCGTATGCGCGCGTTCTGGCGTCGCTTTGCGCCTTATGTCATCGGCGCCGCGGTGGCGGTTGTGGCCCTCGTGGCGGTGAATGAAGGATGGAACTGGTACCATTCCAACAATGCTGCCGCTTCGTCCGACGAATTGTATGCCGCCTTCGATCTGGTGGAAGCGGGCGATTTGCCGGCGGCGACGGCGCAGTTGGATGCTGTTATCGCCAATGGTTCAGGCAGCTATCCTGTGCTCGCTGAATTCCGTAAGGCGGGCGTACTGGCGGCTGACGGTAAGACTGCCGAAGCCGTTGCGGCCTATGACTCCTTAGCCAATACGCAATCCAATCCGCGCCTGCGCGAGCTGGCGCTGGTCCTGGCCGGAACGCTGCTGGTTGATACTGGATCTCTGGCGGATGTCGAGGCGCGTGTCGGAGCTATCGCGGCCGAAGGCAATCCGCTGCGCAACTCTGCTCGTGAAACGCTGGGGCTGGCCCAGTACAAGGCAGGGGACCTTGTTGCCTCCCAGGCTAGCTTTGAGGCGATAGTCAACGATCCGCTGACCTTGAGTACCACGCGCAATCGCATGGGCTACTACTTGGCCCAGTTGCTTGCCGAGGGTGCTGCGCCTGAAGCTGTTGAAACCCCGGCCGAAGGCGCCGCTACAGCCATAGATGAAGTCCTGACCGAGGATGCGGAGCCACCCCTGGCTCCGGCCGCTGAAGCCCCGCCTGCCGAACCAGCTCCGGCCGCGGCTTCTGCAACCCCCACCCAACCCGAGCCCGCCGCGCAATAGCGGCTACTCGCCTTGACTGACCGGAAGATAAACCCAGCATGACCGTCACCGTTGCCATTGTCGGTCGCCCGAACGTCGGCAAGTCTACCCTGTTCAATCGCCTTGTCGGCCGCAAGATCGCGCTCGTCGATGACACCCCGGGGGTCACCCGCGACCGCCGCGAAGCCGAGGGCCGCATTGCCGACTTGACCTTCCGCGTGCTCGACACCGCCGGCTATGAGGATGTCAAGGACGGCAGCCTTGAAGACCGCATGCGTCAGCAGACCGAGATGGCCATCAAGGAAGCCGACGTCATCCTCTTCATGATCGACGCTCGCGCCGGCGTCGTCCCGCTCGATCAGCGCTTCGCTCAGGTGCTCCGCAAGGCAGGCAAGGACGTGCACCTGGTCGGCAACAAGGCTGAAAGCGGCGCGGCCGAGGCGGGGCTCGTGGAGGCGTTCAAGCTCGGCTTTGGCGAAGCCATCGCGCTTTCGGCCGAACACGGTCTGGGTCTGGCCGAACTCTATTCCATCGTTTCTGCCGCCATCGACAAGGCTGCCGCCGGCAAGGAAGGCGAAGCCGTCGCCGATCTCGATGAGATGCCCGAGGTCGATGTCGACATTACCGAGGACATGCTGGAAGGCGAAGGCGACGAGGCAACCCTGCGCTGGAACCCCAATCGCTACCTCAACGTCGCCATTGTCGGTCGCCCCAATGCCGGAAAATCGACCCTGATCAACCGCATGGTTGGCGAGGACCGCGTGCTGGTTGGCCCTGAAGCCGGCATCACGCGCGATTCCATCCTGGTTCCATGGGAATGGGAAGGCCGCGTCATCAACCTTGTCGACACCGCCGGCATTCGCCGCCGTTCCCGCGTCACCGAAAAGCTGGAAAAACTGGCGGTCGGGGATAGCCTGCGCTCAATTCAGTATGCAGAAGTTGTGGTGCTGATGCTGGACGCCACGATCCCGTTCGAAAAGCAGGATTTGGCCTTGGCCGATCTGGTCGAGCGCGAAGGTCGCGCCCTGGTCATCGCCCTGAACAAGTGGGATCTGATCGAGGACAAGAACGCGGCCCTCGCAGAACTCCGGGAAGAATGCGAACGCCTCCTGCCTCAATTGCGCGGCGTTCCGCTGGTCACTCTGTCGGGGCTGACCGGCAAGAACATCGACAAGCTCATGGATGCCATCTTCAAGATCGAGCGCAGCTGGAACTCCCATGTGTCCACGGCCCGGCTCAATCGCTGGCTCACTGGCATGGTCGAGAGCCATCCGCCACCGGCTGTCTCGGGGCGCCGCCTCAAGCTGCGCTACATGACGCAGGCCAAAACCAGGCCGCCAAGCTTCATCCTCTTTGCGTCCCGTCCCGATGTCTTGCCGATGGCCTATCAGCGCTATCTGATCAATGGCCTGCGCGAAGCCTTCGACATCAAGGGTGCCCCGATTCGGCTCTGGGTCCGCGGCGGCAGCGAAAACCCTTACAACGACAAGAAAAAACGCCGCCTGGGTTAGCCGAGTTCAGCCGTAGGCGCCGCTCAACATGCCTGCTCGTTTTCTCAATCCTGCGCCACCCACAGTGTCACCCGGCCTCTAGCCGGGGACTATCCTGCATGCCACCAGAGGGCTTGCGTGGGAAACGAGCCCACTGCGACCACAACATTGTCCACACCCATAGCGTCGTGCCCTGCTTTGCCATACAAAGGGCAGGTCAAAGCGACCCGATGCTGAGTGCGGGGCCGCATCTTCGCGAAAAAAGCCTTGTTTATTGAAATATTGATTGTCGTCGTTCTGACTATCGTCAACGGCCTCTTGGCCATGTCGGAACTAGCCGTTGTTTCTGCCCGCCCGGCCCGCCTGCGCAGCATGGCGGATCAAGGTAACAAGGGGGCCGCTACCGCAATCAAGCTGGCTGAGGATCCGGGCAAGTTCCTGTCATCGGTCCAGATCGGCATCACGCTTGTTGGTATTCTGTCCGGGGCCTTCTCGGGTGCCACGCTGGGCCTGCGCCTTACCGCCTGGCTCGAGTCCGTTGGCGTCGCCAGCAGTGTCGCCGATGTCTTGGGCGTCGGGGTCGTTGTGGTGCTCATCACCTATATTTCGCTGATCCTGGGCGAACTGGTGCCCAAGCAGATCGCCTTGCGCGATGCCGAAGGCGTCGCTGCACGCGTGGCTCCCGCCATGAAGATGATCGCAAGGATTGGTTCCCCGGTTGTCTGGCTGCTCGATATCTCCGGCAAGGCCGTCCTGACTCTGCTGGGGCAGGGTGGTAATCAGGAGGAGAAGGTCACCGAAGAAGAAGTCAAGACCATCATCGCCGAGGCAACCACGGCCGGTGTCATCGAAAGCGATGAGCACTCCATGATCTCTGGCGTCATGCGCCTGGCCGATCGATCCGCACGTGGCCTGATGACGCCGCGCCTGGAAGTGGATGTCGTCGATTTGTCCGACGATGGCAGCGAGATTCGTCGCACGATTCTCGACACCCACCGCTCTCGCCTCCTGGTGCAGGATGGCGACGCAGACTCGATCATCGGTGTGGTGGCCATCAAGGACATCATCGGCGTCTTCGCCAATGGTCAGCCGTTGGACATTCGCAAATTCGTGCAGCAGGTGCCCGTGGTCATGGACCACGCCGATGCCTTGGACGTGGTCCGCGCCATTCGCAATTCCACAGTACACATGGCGCTGGTTGTCGACGAATACGGCCATTTCGAAGGCATCGTGACCTCGGGCGATATTCTTGAAGTCATCACTGGTGTGTTCCAGGAGGAAACGGGCGACGATCCGGCGGTCGTCAAGCGGGAGGATGGCTCCTTCATCGTTGCCGGCTGGATGCCGGTCGATGAATTTGGCGAAAAGCTCAAGGTCGTCATTCCGCGCGGCGCGAAATACGAAACCGTCGCCGGCTATGTCCTGTCGATCATCAACCGCCTCCCCAGTGTGGGGGAAACGTTTGAGTACAACGGCTGGAAATTCGAAGTCCTCGACCTCGACGGCCGCCGCATCGACAAGATCCTGATGAGCAAGCTGGAGTAACGCGCCAGCCGGGCGTGCCCTGGCTGGATCTAGTCAGGGCGGCCTATAAATCCGCGAACGCTCCCGTCCTCACGTCGAACAGCTTGCCGTTCTCCTTGAGGGAAGGGCTGACCAGATCGACCAGCCGGGGCGCGATGTCGGATGGGTGTGGCAGGGTCTGGGGGTCTTCGCCTGGCATTGCCTTGGCCCGCATCGCAGTTCGCACCGCGCCGGGATAAAACACGTTGACCTTGACCTTGCTCTGCTCCACTTCGCCGGCATAGGACTTGACCAAAGCATCCATCGCCGCCTTGCTGGCGGCATAAAGCCCCCAGAACGGGCGGGCCGACCGGGCAGCGGACGACGACACGAACACGGCCCGTCCGGCACTCGATTGGCGCAGCAGCAAATCGGTGGAGCGCAACAGGCGGTAATTGGCAGTCACATTGACAGCCATCACCTTGTCGAAATCTTCCGGCTTGACATGGGGCAGGGGGCTGAGCACGCCCAGTTGCCCTGCATTGGCGATCAGCCCGTCAAGCGCGCCCCAGCGCTCGAAGATCGCTGCACCGAGGCGGTCGATCGCATCTCCGTCCCGCAGATCGAGCGGCACCAGCGTTGCCGCCGATCCCAGTTCCTGAATTTCGTCATCCAGCTCTTCCAGCCCGCCCACGGTGCGTGCCACTGCCACCACGTGCGCCCCGCGCCGGGCCGCTTCCAGTGCCGCCGCATAGCCGATACCGCGCGAAGCACCCGTCACCAAAATGACCTTGCCCGCGAGGTCCGTTGTCGTCTGCGCCATTAACCGGCTTCCTTGAGAAGAGAAATCTGCTTTGGCTCGTTCTTGGAGCGGCCATTGAGGTCGGTCAACTGCGTCGGGTAGTCGCCGGTGAAATAATGATCGGTGAACTGGGGCGCCGCGTTATTGCGCGGCTCCCCGCCAACCGCATTGTAGAGCCCGTCGATCGACAGGAACTCCAGCGAATCTGCCCCGATGAACGCGCACATGGATTGCAGGTCCCGGTGCTGGTTCGCCAGCAGCTTCTCGGGGTCCGGTGTGTCGATGCCATAATAGTCCGAGAAGTAGATCATCGGGCTGGCCACCCGGATATGCACCTCGGTGGCACCAGCCTCGCGCATCATCTGCACGATCTTGACCGATGTGGTGCCCCGCACGATCGAATCATCGATCAGCACCACGCGCTTGCCCGCAATCTCGTGCCGGTTGGCCGAATGCTTGAGCTTGACTCCGAAAGCCCGAATCGACTGCGTCGGCTCGATAAACGTGCGCCCGACATAATGATTGCGGATAATGCCCAACTCGAAAGGAATGCCGCTGGCCTGCGCATAGCCGATTGCCGCGGGCGTGCCACCGTCGGGGACTGGCACCACCACGTCCGCATCCACCGGGGCTTCCTTGGCCAGATTGATCCCCATGCGCTTGCGCGCACCGTAAACGCTGCGCCCGGCCACAACTGAGTCCGGCCGCGCGAAGTAGACATATTCAAACAGGCATATGCGTTCGGGACGGGGCTGAAAGGGGCGGTGCGACTCGATGATGATCGAGCCGTCCGTTTGTAATTCGCATACCACCACCTCCCCGTTCTCCACATCGCGCACGAACTTGGCACCGATGATGTCGAGCGCGCAGGTTTCCGAGGCAAAGATCGGCTTGCCGTCCAGATCGCCAAGCACGAGTGGGCGAATGCCGTTGGGGTCGCGTGCTCCGATCAACTTGGTGCGGGTCATCGCCACCATGGCATAAGCGCCTTCAACGGCCCCGATCGCATCGACGAACCGGTCCGAGGACGAACTGCGCTGCGAGCGCGCGATCAGATGCAAGATGACTTCGGTGTCTGACGTCGATTGGCAAATGGCCCCCTGGGCAATCAGCCGGCGGCGGAGCGTCAGCCCGTTCGTCAGATTGCCATTGTGGGCGATAGCGATCCCGCCCACCTCAAGCTCCGCAAACAGCGGCTGCACATTGCGCAGAATGGTTTCGCCAGTGGTCGAATAGCGCACATGGCCTACCGCCATGGAGCCCGGAATGCGCTTAAGCGTTGCCTGATCTGTGAAGTGATCGCCCACCAAGCCCAACTGGCGCTCCGAGTGGAACTGGCGCCCGTCAAAAGTCACGATCCCCGCGGCTTCCTGCCCGCGATGCTGCAAGGCATGCAGCCCAAGCGCCGTCAGCGTTGGCGCGTCCGCGTGCCCCAGAATGCCGAACACGCCGCATTCTTCATGCAGATTGTCGCCATCAAGATCAAAAGAGTTATCGCTCGGATGGTTCACCAGGCTCTCCCTGCCAATGCTGCCTCAATCGGCAAACGGTGCCTCCCTGTGCGGCCAAGACCATGATGGAGGCGACGCCCCTATAGCCTAGATAGCCCGCCCAGACCACTGCCCATCAGGCGAGGCAGCCTTGTTGCGAGCGCTCGGCGTTCACCATTTTGCCATCAGACCGGCGCTGGCGCCGTGCTGTCCTCGGTCGCGTCGGTCCCTTCCTCGATCCCCGGAGCAGGAGCATCGGGGTCCTCGGCGATGCCCGTGCCGCCACGCAGGATTTCGGTGACCTGTTGCTCAAGCCCCTCGGGAAGCGTGGAGATCAAGCTGTTGCCCAGGTTCTGCAGATGCGGCAAGGACTGCGAATCTGCAGCCCATGGCGGCAGGTTGTTGGGCAACAGCCAGGTGCCGAAAATGGTGATGACAATGGCGATCAGGATACCGCGCAGCACGCCAAACACAAAGCCGAGCGTCCGGTCGATGGGGCCGACGCGGCTATCCACCACGAAATCGGCGATACGCATGGTCAACAGATGCAGAACGATCAGCGCCACGATAAATGTTACCACCACCGTGGCAACGTCGGCGACCAGCGCCTCATCGATATATTGGCGGGCAATTTCAGGGTGGTATTGCCACATATAGATGGCAATGGCGGCCGAGCCTGCCCATGTCGCCAGAGACAACACTTCGCGGGTCAGCCCGCGCGCGGTCGCCAGGATTGCTGAAATCAGCACCAGCACACCAACACCAACGTCGAACGCTGTCAGCATATTTGTTCGCTAAGCTCCAATAGCCGCCCCGGCTCTGTTGGCTTTCGTTTAGCGGCTTTGCGCTACAATGCCAAGGCTTTGCCGCGCCGCCTCGGGCGATCTGCCCAGAAACAATTCAAACTGCATCACTGCCCCCGGGCATTTACGACCACCATGTCGTCCGGGGAACCGCCTGGCTCACGCCTGAAACACCCTCCGCGCTGCCAGATCGTCACGCGGGTTGCCTCGCGCTGCCCCTGTTCAGCCAGGCGCTGTATCTCTTCTCACCATTCTTCCCGCTGCGCTTCGCGCGGCTTGCCATTGGCAGCGATGCGTCCCACCAGATCCGCCAGCGCGGTAAATTCCGAAACCGCCAGCCCGCTATTGCGATCGGCATTGCCGATGCGGCCCGTCGAAACGGATTTGAACCCCAGCTTTTGCGCCTCCCGCAGCCGCAGCGATCCATGCACCACCGGCCGCACCCCGCCAGCCAGCGACACCTCGCCGAAATAAACCGAGTCCGAAGGCAGGGGCGCGCCGGTCAGCGATGAAATCAGCGCTGCTGCCACCGCAAGGTCCGCCGCCGGTTCATTGATGCGCATGCCCCCCGCCACGTTGAGATAAATGTCATTGGCCCCGATGCGTACCCCGCAGCGGGTCTCCAGCACCGCCAGGATCATGGAAAGCCGCGAAGCATCCCAGCCCACCACGGCGCGGCGCGGCGTGCCCAACGGGGAGGGCGCCACCAAGGCCTGGATTTCGATAAGGATCGGACGCGTACCTTCCATGCCGGCGAACACGGCCGAGCCCGCTGCGCCCTCGTCGCGCTGGTCCAGAAACAGGGCCGATGGGTTGGCAACCTGTTCCAGGCCCAGCTCTGTCATGGCGAAAACGCCGATTTCGTCGGTTGCGCCATAGCGATTCTTGACGCCGCGCAGAATGCGGAAGGTATGGCTGGTATCGCCCTCGAAATACAGCACGGCGTCCACCATGTGCTCCACCACCCGAGGACCGGCAATCTGTCCATCCTTGGTGACATGCCCGACCAGCACCACGGCCGCGCCGCTCTTCTTGGCAAAGCGCGTCAGCGCCTGCGCCGAAGTGCGCACCTGCGTCACGGTTCCCGGCGCGCTGTCCACGCGGTCCGTCCACAGCGTCTGGATGGAGTCGATGATCACCAGATCGGGCGGTGGCCCATTTTCCAGCGTTGCCAGAATGATTTCGACATTGGTCTCGGCTGCCAGAAGCACCGAGGCTTCACCCAGGCCCAGCCGCTGCGCCCGCAGGCGAACTTGGGCGACCGCTTCTTCGCCCGACACGTAAACCACCCGCTTGTTTTGCGCGGCCAGCGCCGCAGCTGCCTGCAACAACAATGTCGACTTGCCAATGCCGGGATCACCCCCCACCAGCAGCGCCGATCCCATCACGAAACCTCCTCCCGTCACCCGGTCGAGTTCCGCAATTCCCGTTACGACGCGAGCCGCACTCTCGGTCTCGCCCGACAAAGGCACCAGATTGGTCGGTCGTCCGCCCGATTTCGCTGATTTCGGGCCAGCGCCGACCCCTGAATCGGTAATTTCCTCAACAATACTGTTCCAGTCCCCGCAGGCATCGCATCGCCCCTGCCAGCGGCTGGTCACAGCGCCGCATGCCTGACAAACAAAACTGGAGCGCGATTTGGCCACGAAGACACCCTGAACAGCAGACCCTCGTAGTTATCGCGTCTCAGGTTGTGGTACAAGAACAAAAAGAGAACTGCCCGAGGGTGTTTGTCAGTTCGCGATGATGCTCGGGCCGGCTACGCCTTATGGCAGGTTGCCGTCGCCGACATAGTTCCGGTTGTAGCGGCCCTTGAGCGATGTCAGCACTTCATAGCCAATCGTGCCGGCCACATCGGCCTGATCGTCCACCCCGATCATACTGCCCAACACTTCTGCCCCTTCTCCAGGAACGGGAATGTCAGGCCCCAACTCGGTTATATCCACGGTGCATTGGTCCATCGATACGCGCCCGATGATCGGGCACGCCTTCCCGCGAATGATCACCTTGCCCCCGGGGCGGGCATTGCTGCCCGAGAGCGAGCGGAAGAACCCATCGGCATAGCCGTGTCCAAGTACTGCCAGCCGGCTGTCGCGTGACAAAGAATAGCTTGCGCCATAGCCAACGCTTTC
>JAQGJI010000200.1 GCA_028290685.1 Devosia sp.
ATACCGGGAACGGCATTGAGGTCGGTAAGGGAAGCGCGGCCGACGGCCTTGGCGGAGCCGAAATGGTTGAGCAGGGCGCGCTTGCGGGTAGGCCCGATTCCCTCGATTTCATCGAGAGGATTGCTGATCTGGTCCTTCTTGCGCTTGGCCCGGTGGGTGCCGATGGCGAAGCGGTGGGCTTCGTCGCGCAGGCGCTGAACGTAATAGAGCACCGGATCGCGATGGGGCAGCATAAAGGCTTCCCGACCCTCCATGAAGAATTTCTCGCGCCCCGCATCGCGCTCCTCGCCCTTGGCGATGCCGATAAAGGTTACGTCCCGAGGCAGGTTCATGGCGGCGATGACTTCGCGCACGGCATTGAGCTGGCCAGCGCCGCCGTCGATGAAAACGACATCGGGCCAGTCGGGCATGCCTGCAGCATCATCTGGGGCGTCGGTCTCGCTTTCACTGGCAAGGCGGGTGAAACGGCGGGTCAGCACTTCGCGCATCATGCCGAAATCGTCGCCGGCGGAGATATCGGACTTGATGTTGAAGGTGCGGTAGTGCTTTTTGGAAAAGCCTTCCTCGCCCGCGACAATCATGGCGCCAACGGCGTTGGTCCCCGAAATATGGGAATTGTCATAAACCTCGATGCGGCGGGGCGGTTGGTCAAGACCAAAGCAATTGGCGACGCCTTCAAGCAGGGTGCGGTTGGTGGCGCCTTCGGCAAGCTGGCGGCCAAGGGCCTCGCGCGCATTGTTGAGCGCGTGGTTGACCAGATCGCGCTTTTCGCCGCGCCGGGGCTGCTCGATATACACGCGGCGCCCGGCGCGCGTGGAGAGGGCTTCGGCCATCAGTTCGGGCTCGGCCAGATCGTGGCTGATCAGGACCAGGCGCGCCGGGGTGCGGTCTTCGTAGAACTGGCCGATAAAGGCTTCCAGCACTTCTGCGTCGGTAAGGCTTGAGTCGGCGCGAGGCCGGTACGGGTAATTGCCCCAGTTCTGAAACGCCCGGAAAAAGAAGACCTGGACGCAGAACTGACCACCTTCGTGGTGGATGGCAAAAACGTCGGCCTCCTCCACCGTCCTGGCGGTGGCGTCGCCCTGCGACTGCACCAGCGCAAGCGCAGAAAGGCGGTCGCGCAGGAGGGCGGCACGTTCAAAGTCAAGCTGTTCGGCGGCTTGGTTCATCTCTCGCTGCAAGTGGTCGCGGACGCTCTGTGACTTGCCCGAAAGAAACTGGCGGGCGTCCTCAACCAGTTCGGCATAACCCTCCAGCGAAATTTCCCGGGTGCAGGGCCCGGCACAGCGCTTGATCTGGTGCTGCAGGCAGGGCCGGGTCCGGGCGGCGTAAAAACTGTCCGAGCAGTTGCGCAGGAGAAAGGCCTTTTGCAGGCTGGCAATGGTGCGGCCCACGGCGGTAGCCGAGGCGAAGGGGCCGAAATAATGCCCCTGGCGGCGGCGGGTGCCACGATGCTTGGTGAGTTCGGGGGCCTCGTGGCTGGTATCGATCAGGATGTAGGGGAAGCTCTTGTCGTCGCGCAGCAACACGTTGAAGCGCGGCTTGAGGCGCTTGATCATGTTGGCTTCGAGCAGCAGCGCCTCGGATTCCGTTTCGGTGCGCACGAACTCCATGGTGACCGTTGCGGCGATCATGCGCTGCAGGCGCAGTTCGAGCGCCTCGGGGCGGGTGTAATTGGTTACTCGCGCCTTCAGGTTCCGCGCCTTGCCGACATACATGACCTCGCCTTGCGCATCGAGCATGCGATAAACGCCCGGGGCAGCCGGAAGCGTGCGAACGAAGTCGCGGATGACGGTGTGGCCGGATTTGGCTGGTGGGGTCGTCTGGTCGGTCATGATCGTGGGGTGATGGCCCGGCGGGCCGGGAATTCAAGGTGCTGGCCGCCATCGAGCGTCAGCATCTGGCCGGTCATGGACGGGGTATTGAGCAACATTATGACGCCGTCAGCGATGGCAGAGGGTCCGGCATGGCGCTGCAGCGGCAGAGCCTGGATCGCGCGGGCAAATTCCTCCTGGCTCTGGCGTGAATGGGGAAGCACCGGGCCGGGCCCGATGGCGTTGACGCGGATGTTGGGGGCAAGGGACTGAGCCAGAGTGCGCGTCGCCGTCCACAACACGGACTTGGACAATGTATAGCTGAAATAGGCCGGGGAGGGATGCAGCACGCGTTCATCGATGATGTTGATGATGTTGCCGTTGGTGGCTTGCGGCAGTTGGGCGGCAAAATCCTGGGCGAGAAACATCGGCGCTTCGGCATGGATGGCGAAGTGCTGGTCCCATATCGCCTCATCAACGTCATGGATGCTGTCTGGATCAAATACAGAAGCATTGTTGATCAGCACGGTCAGGGGACCAAAGCATGCTGCGGCCTGGCTGACGAGCATCCTGCGCTGCGCCCGTTCGGCAAGATCGGCATTCAGGATGGCAGCGCAGCCACCATCGTTCAGGATGGCTTCACGCACCGCACCCGCGCCATCGCTGTTTGAGCGGAAATGGATGACCACGGCATAGCCCTCGCGCGCCAGCGTCCTGGCGATTGCTGCCCCGACGCGGCTGCTGGCGCCGGTGACGAGCGCAACGGGCCGGGGCAGGGTGGAGGACTGATTCGTCATGGGCAAACAAACCTTGTGCGGTCGCAGATTAATGCGGTTCAGGTGTGGTCAACAATGCGCGGCTTAGCGCAAGGTGCTGACACGGGGAGGCAGCATCAAATGGCCTATACAACACAAGCCGTTAGGGTTGGCACTCTGGCGCATAGCACAGATAAGCATCGATCATGACCATTTCACCGGGCGGCCGGATCGACAATGTCGGCCGGGCAATTTTTCTCCCGGTTGTGACCATCACGGTGTTCGGTGTCCAGGACGTCATCTCCAAGGTGCTGGTGCAGACCTATTCGCCGTTTCAGGTCACCATGATGCGATATTGGGGTTTTGCCCTGTTTGCGC